>JAGQPD010000400.1 GCA_020426865.1 Planctomycetales bacterium | reverse complement strand
CATCGATCCAGCCGTTTGCCGCCGCCGCCTTGACCATCGAGTATTCCCCGGACACGTTGTAAGCAGCAACGGGCACGCCTGGGTATTGTTGCGATACCGCATGAATCACATCCAAGTACGCCAGTGCCGGCTTGACCATTACGATATCCGCACCCTCCTGCAAATCCAACGCAACCTCGCGCAATGCCTGCCCGATGTCGGTCGCCGGATCCATTTGATAGCCCCGGCGATCGCCAAACTGTGGGGCACTTTCGGCCGCTTCACGAAACGGTCCGTAGTAGGCACTCGCATACTTCGCTGCATAACTCATGATTGGCAAATGCGAAAAACCAGCGCCATCCAGACCGCGACGAATGGCCCCGACCATGCCGTCCATCATTCCGCTTGGTGCCACCATGTCGGCACCAGCTCGAGCGTGGGTGATCGCCTGCGTTGCCAGCCGCTCCAACGTCCGATCGTTATCAACCTGTACGACGCCGTTACGCTCGGTCAACTCGCCGCAATGTCCGTGACTTGTGTACTCGCAGAAACAAACATCCGTGATGACAGTCAATTCGGGGCACTGCCGTTTCGCTTCGCGCACGGCGCGTTGCACGATCCCGCCATCGTCGCAGGCGTCGCTCCCCACTTCGTCCTTGGTGGCCGGGATGCCAAACAGAATCACACCGCCAACCCCGGCGTCCCGGGCCATTTGCAGCGGTCGTTCCAATTGCTCCAGCGGCCATTGATCATTGCCGGGCATCGACCCAATCGGGCGTCTTTCCCCCTGCCCATCGCGCACAAAAATAGGATAAATCAACTGTGACGCCGCAAGATGCGTCGATTGCACCAGACGACGGATCCCTACCGACTGCCGCAACCGTCGCATTCGAATTGAAGGAAATTGGGGAAATTCGTTCATGCCTATTTTATAATCGACGTAGTCGTGTTTTTATACTGGTCCTGGACAAACAACCTCCGCCGGCCGTGCCGGCCAACGGTGTCATGAACCTACCACGCAACGCCACTTCGTCGCCACGCCCCTTTCCCGATCCGGATGAGTTGCTCGAGCAATTCGAGCTCTCCTGGCAACGGGGCGAATCGCCGTTGATTCACAATTTCGCGGCTCAGACTGCCGAAATCGAAACCATCGCCGAATTAGTGAAGGTCGATCTCGAATACCAATGGAGGCAGCACAACCCAACGAGTCCCCCCCGCACCGTAGAACAATATCTCAGCCTCTTGCCGCAACTGGCGAATTCCGATTGCGCTCCACTGATCGATCTCGTGGGCGAAGAGTATTGGGTTCGCCAATTGTGGGGAGATGCACCCGGCCACGAAAGCTATCTCCAACGGTTTCCACATCTGACACAGCAATTGTCGTCCCTTCTGCCAGCGCTTGATCAACGCATCCAAAACGAAGCGGCATCAACACATCGAGCAGATGCCGACCAGCAATACAGTAAGGCAGACTCCTCCTTAGCCGCAGAATTGCCGACCATCCCCGGCTATCAACTGCTCGAACGACTGGGTGCCGGTGGCATGGGCGTTGTTTACCTGGCCCGCGAGCTCGACCCGCACCGGTTTGTGGCCATCAAGTTCCTCCATCAATCGTTGCATCACGATCCGCAGGCACGCGAACGTTTTGAAGCGGAGATCCAAGTCGCCGCCCGATTGAAATATCCCCATATCGTGCAATTGCTTTCGGCCGGTGAGCATGCTGGCCATCGCTATTGTGTCTACGAGTACGTGGCCGGTGGCACACTGAAGGACTATCTTGCACGGGCGACGCTTTCGCCTCAGGCGGCCGCCGAACTCGTCAGCACGTTGGCGTCGACCATCGATTTTGCTCATCAACAGAAGATCGCTCACCGCGACCTGAAACCTGCCAATGTGATGCTCGATGTCCAGGGCCGCGGAATTCATGCCCCGATTCATGCCGACCAGCCCCCTGCCGACGAATTCACGCCGCACCAGCACCGGCCACCTGCCAACCTGCAACATGCCACAATCAAGATCACCGACTTTGGTCTGGCAAAACAATGGGCTGCCGACCGCGATGACGCCCTGACTGTCACAGGTTCGGTCCTCGGCACGCCGGCCTACATGGCGCCCGAGCAGACAACATTCGGCCCCCTGTCCACGGCATCAACGGTCGACATTTATCAGCTGGGAGTGATCCTTTACGAATCCCTGGTGGGACATGCACCGTTTCTCGGTTCCACCACGATCGAAACGCTCGACATGATTCGTCGCGATGATCCGGTGCCTCCTCGAAGGATTGTCGCCAGCCTGCCTCGCGACTTGGAAACCATTTGCCTGAAGTGCTTGCGCAAACAGCCACACGAGCGGTACGCGTCGGCCCAGCAACTGCACGACGATCTGCAGCGATTCCTTCGACACGAACCGGTGCACGCCCGTCCGTCTAGTCATCTGGAACGGACGATCAAGTGGGGGCGACGTCGTCCCGCTGGCATGTCCGCCATTCTAGCATTGATCATTCTGGTGCTTGCCACGATTGCGGGAATTGCGTCGCACAACGCTGTCCTGAGAAAGGAAATGGCGCGTACGGAGGCCAATCGCCGTGAAGCCGTCCATCAGCGTACCATTGCGCTGGAAACCTTCAACCAAGGACACGAAACGCTCTTGGCGATGCTGCAACGAACCTGGCAGGCGTCGCGCGAAACCGACTCGGCCACGACCCGGGCACTTCGCGACGACCTGCTGCAGCAGATGCTCGACCACTATCGACAAATCTCCCGCGAGAGCGAACCGACCGACGATCAGATGCGTCTGTTTCAGACCATGCTCTTGGTCTATTCCGGACAGGTACAGCACTATCAGGAAGACTACGAAGGGGCCATTGCCGACTTCGAGTCGGCGCGCACGGTACTCGACGAACTCCATCAAGCTCACCCGAACGACGAGGAGTTTGCCTATTCGCTTGCCTTCTGCCTGTTCCGCTGGAGCAGTGCATTGCGACTGCGGCCCGCACAATCGCCAGCGGACATCCCTGACTCGCCAACCGCCGATTCACTGTTGCAGGAAGTGCTGAAGATTGTCGAGCTTTCACGTTACGAGCACGTCACTCGGATGCGTCGCTTGCGTGCCCGCAGCTACGGCGACCTGGCGCGAATCGCGTCCGCCGAGGGAAACCGGCGACAAGCTCGCGAATTCCACCGACAAGCCATCACGCTGTGGCCGGAAGTCATTGCATCTGGTGACGATCTCTTGAACGTCCTTTCCATCTACGCAGACGATGTCGCTGGTATCTGCTTCACGGAATCCGCAGCTGAGCGAGTCCTGGCGGAACGGGAGGTCGAGAAACTGACCAGCCACCTGCGGCCATGGCTATCGTCACGTGTTGACAATCCGGAGATACAACAAGCCGTAACGTCGCTGGCCAACGCACATTTTCAACTTGGCGAATCAGCGAAGCACCACAACGATCGCGAACTCGCAAGCCATGAATACCTGATGGCCCGCACACGAATCGAGCAGGCGCTGACAACAGATTTTCCCTCCAGAGATGCTTGCGTTGTCGCCGCGGCCATTGCCGTGTCTCAAGCTGACTTCGCCGAACAGCACAACGACATTGCCGTGGCGATCGGGCACTTTCGATTTGCACAACGGGTCGCACCCGATCCCGTGTTTCGCGAACATATCGAAGCACGCATTCTCGTGTTGGAACGACGTCTCCAGTCCACGGACTCTCAGCTCGCAGACCGACAGCTCAGCTCGGCGGATACCAACGTTGCCGCAGCACCCTCTCCAACTTCCGTGACCAATCTCTGGAATCTCGCAACGGAGAAACTCGCAAAAGGCGAAATCCTCGAATCCGAAAAGTTGCTGACCACGGCAATCTCGCAAGTTGCCGCACCCGACTCCCGGAACGTCGACCGCGCAACACTATATGGTTTGTATTGGTCCCGAGCCGGCGTCTATCGGCAGCTTGGCGATTTCGACAAGTCAGTTGCAGACTGGGACAGCGCGCTGCAACTGGCTGATGGTGATATCGCCCCAACCGTTATCGCACGCAGCCGCACGTTGCTCGATGCCCAGCAGATTGATGAAGCCCTGCATGACGTCGATAGCATCCCGCAGGTCGAGTCCCGCCCAGCCGGAATTGAGCTGGACTTTGCCATCTTCTACGCCCAAGCCGCACAGGCAATCGATCAACAACGCAACGTCGTACTCAACTCCGCAACGAACATCGCCCCACAGCGGCTTGCCCAATGGCAAGCGCTTCGTACCCATTGCCGCCACCAGGCCGTCGACTCCTTGCGACTGGCCTACGAAGGTCCGTCATTCGCAACCCCAGCCCAACGGCAGCAACTCCACCTGCTACCGCTGAACGTCTTTGAGAACGATCGTGAATACCGCGAGTTCGTCCGGGAGCTCGGCGAGGATGGTCAAGTCAATGCCGTTGACGCACAATCTCGCTAGAACGGGAAGAGCTCCAATAACGTTTCGTCCCATCGCTGATCAACGTCGTCCCGGCGACCACTGCCGATCCGTGCGAACAACAAATCGCGACCACCATTCCCCTTGACCGTGTCCTTCGTATCGTCATCCAATACGATTGTGTTGGCAATCAGCAACTGAGAAACGTTGTTCGCTCTCGTTTCGTATGACTCACATTCCGTCCATAGTTGACGTGCCTCAAACAGCATCGTCCCATCGGCAATTACCGTCCCACCAGAAACAATGTCGCCTCCCTGGCCTCCATAGACGAAGTCGCGGCCGATTCCACCCCAAACAAGATCGTCACCCGATTCGCCAAACAATTCGTCCGATCCAGCATCTCCCAATAGAATGTCGTTGCCACCGCCCCCCTTGGCAACGTCATTGCCATCTCCACCGATTAATACGTCATCTCCCCCGCCTCCTTGCAAGAAGTCATTTCCCTCCCCGCCATCAAACCACGTCGGTATCGCGACGTCCTCCCACACCTTGACATGGTCGTTGCCACCGTACAGCTTGCCTTCGATACGTTCAACGTCCCCAACATCGAAAAACTGCGTGTCCCATCCCTGTCCCGACAACTTGATCGCCACTCGCAGCTTCCGATTCCACCACGCCCCCTGCTCACTGACTCGAACCAAGTCACGGCCGTCCGTCCCCACGATCGTCAAAACACCATTTCGCAGCTGCATTCCCGGATCCGGACGGTCCGGCATGTCGACGCCGAAATCGATATTTAATTCGTCAACGCCACGGAGTGTAACCGGTCGCTCCGTACCGCCCGTAACGATGCCGCCGCTCAAGACCGCACCCGACTCAAAGTTGCCCGGCGATAGACGCACCTCATAGTCGCCGTCAATCGCCGTGAATCGATAACTCCCCTGATAATCGGTCGTAACCGTGCCGATCGACTCACCCGTCGTTCGATACAACTCAACTTGCACATTCGCCAACGGCTGCTCACCATCTTCTTGAATGCCATTGCCGTTCGCATCATCAAACACCGCGTCCCCAATCGCGTACACGTCGCCCACCCCGTCCTCGCAAAACACAATGTCCGCGATCGCACCGTGATCTTCGAATTCGACTTCCAATCTGGCTACCCCTAGAATGTCTAGGGGAACGGCCTGCAGGCCGCGGTGATGCTCGGTCGCCGCGGCGGTCGCAACGAGGTTGCCCTGCTGGTCGTAGGCACGAATCGTTGTGGCCGTGCGGTCGACGTCAACGTCGACCAGTCGGATTTCCTGAAGAGCGACGGGGACTTCGAAGGTCATCACGAGGATGCCACCGGCCCCCAATTCGCCGTGGTGGTGATCATCGTCATCGTGGTCATCGTCGTGATCGTCGTCATTATCGTGAACGTACGAGCTAGTGGAGTGGATCCCGCCGCCGACGACCAGCACATTGCCCAGATCCATTCCGGAATGGCCGTCATTGTTTTGGAACCAGCGGTCGTGGCCAGAGTCGTCGCGTCCATCGTGGTCACGATCGTGGCGATCGAATCGGTCGTCATGATGATAGTCATCGTCTTCGTAGTACGACGCGGCAACAAGCGTGGGCACTCCTGGTGAGCCGGACGAGACCTGCATCCCCCATGCCAACCACTGATCCGCAATGACACTATGTCGATACAGCAAATTGCCATGGGCGTCGGTTTCAAAATCAATTTGCGGCAGACAGATACCATCGGTTACGGCGGTGCGAATCGTGGCCGTGGCCGACGCGACGACGCTTGCGGCTGTCAACGAACTCACTTCGACCGTCACCGTGGCGTCGCCTGGTGATAACAGTTGGGCGTCGAGTATCACATTCCCGAGTGACAAGCCGGGCAGGGATAGCGGTGAAAGTGACGTCGCGCGGACCCCGTCGGGGCCGACGAGATGTGCGACGACGTCACCGGAAATTCCCACAATTTTTACCTCGTATTGGTCAGAAACATTGCCCAGGTTTTCCATCGTCAACAACACCATGGCGGCGCCGGGATCAACCAACGTCGTTGTCTCCGGAGCGAATGTCGCGGACACCCCCAACCTTATAGGCACGACCAGGTTCGCGGTGTCGGTACCTCGTACACTCGCCGCCGATTGCGACGTTGCGGTGGCGATCAATTGCCACTGCCCAGGGAAGGCGAGGTCAAAGTTGGAAACGGTGACGGAAACCTCGGTCGACTCTCCGGGATTGAGTGTCACGGACGGTCTGTTGACTGTCGCGGCAAGTCCCGTGGGGCCGGAGATGGCGATATCGAAGGTATCGAAGACTTGTCCAGTGTTCGTAACATTGAATAGGATACTACCACCGACGTTGACAATGTCTGCGGAGAATTCCACGGCAACACCGCTGGCGTTGATTTCAACCAGTCCACTCACATGCGCACTTGTTCCGGACGGTGACGTGACGAATACGTTGATAGCGTCAGAACCGATCAATGTGCCAACCTGCGCCGAAATCGGAATCGTTACATCACGGTAGTTACCGCTACCGGGTGCGACGACAATAGCTTCCGTTGGCAGTTCCGCTTCGATTCCCGGTGGCAAGTCAACGGAAATATTAAATGCCTCCGCTTGGCTTCCGGCGTTGATCAATCGCAACACGAGGTGATTGCTGGTCCCTTGTCCCAGCTGGATCGTGCTGGGAATGAGCTGAACAACGACCGCCTGTGACTCTGGTTCGGCGACCGGAAGAATAGGTGCGCCCGTCACATTCAACACGGCCTCGACGGCATCATGGACGGATCCAGCGGCGGCAGTCACGACAAACGCGTATTCGGTGGCTAGTGCAAACGGATCGGGGCTGACGTGCAGGGGCACTTGCAGCGAACCACCGGCCGCCACCGTTACCGGAGTGGCGATCGAAGTCCACGCTGCCGGCAATCCGAGCAGAGTGATGTCGTAGTCAATTGCGCCCGCCGTGGGATTATCCAACGTAATGAAATAATCGACCGTACCACCGGGAGCAGCGTCTTGAGTTGCTGGTGTCATCCCCAAGACGTGTCCGGCAAACACGGCGGCCGGTGGCAACGCCAGTTGCAGGTTGTTACCCTGAAGGGAATAATCGATCACGGTGGACGCGATAACGTCGCGAGTTTCGCCCGGCTGCAACTCAACAACCTGACTATTCCATTGTACGGTCTGGGACACGACGGCGCCATTGAGATCGATATTCCAAACGTAGGTATCGGCAGTCGCCCCAGCGATCACCTGGTCGGGTGTCAAGCTGAACGAGCCGACGTCAACACTGACGCCTGCCGCGCGCGGTACTTCAACGGCAGCCTGTATCGGAATGCTTCCTGCCCCGCCGAGCGTATAGATCGACAACCCCTCGGCGGACGTTGCGTACAGATAGGTTCCGTCAGTCGTGAGGCCCACGATATGTGAGGGAACATCCAGTTGTAGTTCGACGGTTACATTATTGGGGTCACTGGCATCGACGACAAACAGCTGTGGGCTGTCCGAGTCTTCTCCCAAGCTGGAGAACGCAAACCTGCCATCCCCCAACGAAAGCAGATTATCTCCGCCCCCCCGTGCAGCGCGATTCAGAACCTGTGTATGCAATAGAATGGGATTGCGAGGATCGGCGATGTCGATGGTCGCCAAAACAAGATTACCCGTCGGGCCAATGTTTTCGACGTTCATGGGATCAAACGGATCCAGCCATCCACCCTGGCTGGCAACGACTACTGCCAGATTGCCGTCGCGTGCCAATCCATGGGCCTGTACCGTCCCCGGAATATCAAGCGTGCCGACAATCTTGCTCTCGTTCGGCGGATCGCTGTTGATATTGTCCGGGTCACTGATATCGACGACCAACACGCGTCCGACGCCGCTCTGAGCGTCACCGCCCGTCGATGTCGTACTGGCGACCAACAACGTCGTTGGCTCGGGAATCAGCAGGCGAAACATATTGAAGTCGCCGCCGTTGCGAAAGATCGGCGCAGTTGCATTGCCTCCGTACGTATTGAGCAAGATGCTAGGCGTGCCGATGTTGCCGATGCCATCCACGGGAAACGAAAGCACCGTCCCGTTCTGGAACGTAATGTCGCCCGTCGAGAGATTCTCGCCGACAAAAACCGTACTCGCAAACAGATGGCCGTTGGCGACCGCCATATCGCTGATGAACTGATAGTTGGGAAACACCCTTTGGAAACGTCCCGGAGCCGCTGCGGTTCCAAACGTCCCGCCCAAATCGAATGTCGACACGCCCGAATTGGCAAACACCGCGATGTTAGTGGGCAGTCCCGAATCATAGGTGTAAAGACGATTGCCATCGACAACACCACCCGATTGCCGAAATGTTCCGGTCGTACCAACATGTGAGGGAAGCGTCGGGTCCGTGACGTTCACCGAATGCACACCCGCGTTGCCAAACACGTAGACATGATCTCCGTTGGTGGTAACGCCCGTGATGGCATCGTTACCGAAATCATCGATAGGCAGAAAGCCGACAAGCTCCACCGGATCCCCCAGTGCCACGAGGCTGGCAATATGCAAGGTACTCCCGACGGTGCTTGTGCCGGGCGCTAATTCACTCGGGGCAACCTCGAGGGACGCCACCAACGGTGTTCCAATGAACAACGACACACTCGCCTCCGCCCCATCGACGGGCGCGCCCAATAGATCCGATACGACGACTCGTAGCGTATAATTCCCGGCGCTTAAACCGGTTGTATCAAAAACCCCCAAATCGACGGTTTCGAGCGAAGTCTGCACGGACAAACTCGTCGGTACATTCGACGAAGTGAAGACGCTTTGTTCATCCGAGTTCTTGACCTCGAAACGAACCAAGGCATCTTGACTTCGATTGACGGCGTTCAACAACGACGCGCCCACGGCAACCGCGTCGCCAGGTGACATAATAGTGCTCGACACGTCCACGGAAGTTACCGATACAAACTCGCGTCGCGTTCGCAGACTCCCGTCAATACTCTTACTAACGACAGCACTGACTCCCGAAACGTCCACTCTTGCCGAGAACGAGAACGCGGCCAACTCATCGGTCGTGGTTTGCGTCAACGCGAACGGGATAACTTGTATCTCGTCTCGATCGAGTGTGATGGACGTCGTGGGGAGATCGATCAATACATTGGCGGGGAGCCCGTCAACCGAGATATCGTATGTCGTCGTTTCCCGGCCGATGTTGTGAACGGTTAAGGCAAATTCGCGTGGAACAAGCGGAATCGCTGCCTGGCTCGCCGGGGACAAGAAGAGCTCAAAATCACTGTCGGCCAGAACTCGCACTGTGGTACCGAGATCAGTGATCGCACTGCCCAACGACACCGTCGCGGCCTGCAACGCCGCCGCGTCAGTTGCGGCGAGTATGGCGAGTCGCCCGTTTGAGAATTCGTCGACGTATGGTGCGAATATGCGGTCCGCCGCGAGGAGGCTCATGATGCTGGACAGGGAAGCATCGGTCTGCACGCGATAGTCAGTGCGGTCGGGCTGTTGTACGAGATTGGTCAATGATACCACGAGGTCATTCAAACGATCGCGCAAGTCAATGTTGCCGAGCAGCTCAGCAGCGTCCGCCGCATCAACGATGGCGTCGGCACCTGGTACGGCAATCACTACCGGAATCTCCAGCGTTTGCGATTCTGGCGCTCCAAAGCTGGTTTGCAGGTTGACGGCCAGCCGAGAATTGAGCGGCACGCCGGCGTCTGGTATCACGGTTAAGACCAAGGTTTGCGCGTCGCCCGCAGCCACGGTTATGTTAGACACACCCGAAAGCGTTAACCCTGAGGACGCGGTACCTGTCACTTGCACTTGCTCGTCAACATTGCCCACCGCGGCGAATTGAACTTCGACGGCTACGGGCGCACCGGGGGTCGTTCCGACCGTCGCGGGAGTAGCGATGATGGCCACGCCATGAATTGCTGGCACAACAAAGCTGACCGTGGCAGTGGCCGCCACGTGCGAGTCACTTGCACTTTCGACGCCAATCGAAAAGTCAACCGGCGTACCTTCGGCAGGAAGTGACCCGTCCGGCACGACGTAGACTCCCACGGTGGCCGTCGCGCCTGCGGGTACGACGACGCTCGATAGACTCCCGACGACCTTAAGACCTGCCGGAAGCGAATCGAAAGTCAGGTCGAACGTGTCCGTCGTCGGACCCACGTTCTTGATGGTTGCTGTATATGCCGTGGGAATCTGTGCTCCGAAGTATGGCACGTACAAAAACGAGTCGTGCTGCACTTCCAACTCGACTCCGGCCGCGGTCGCACTGACATCGACATTGACCAAAGTACTGGCGACGCGTGTCGGATCAGCGCCGGACCGTACCATCACCCGCACGCAATGCGTGCCGGCCGTAGTACCAGCAGCGGGCTGAATCTGTAGCAAGCCGTCTTCCTGAAGTCGTACGCTCCAGCCTTCTGGTGCTTCGACCTTGACGGACACGGTCTCCGTAACTCCCGATGTTACCTGGACCGTGGTGGACACGGCGTTATTCTGGTCCGTCGCCAGTGTCGTCTCATCGGTGGATACGGAGAACGTCGTCAGTCCGCTGCCATCTCCCGGCACGTCGAGTGCTTGTTGGTCACGGTTTGTTGGCAGCCCGGTTGCTGCATGTGGATTCAACAGGACCTGCGGCACGGGAGGATCGGTGGCGTCACCCAACGCCAATCCCGACAATCGCTCAACGACCCCCTTCATTTGGTTCTTGAAACTGTCCTCATCAATCTTCAGCAGACCTTTGAATGGCTTGAGTTTGGAAAGGCGATCAATGTTCTTGTTGACATCCTGGACAAGGTTGACAATCGCCTGTTTGTTTTCCTTCAATTCCAACGCGCATTCGTCGGCATCCCCCGCAACCGAACACAGAATATACGCGGTACCGAATACCGAGCCACTGAACTGGCCGAATTCGGCGCTGATGAACTTACGGGCTTCCTCCTGAAGTTTTTCATTCAGCTTTTGCAGCGACGCAAATTCGGACAAGGCCCCATGACCGCCATTCTCCGTAACACCCACCACCGAGCCATCGACGGCTATTTGCAGCCATGCAATGACATCACTGCCATTTACGGCGACCATTTGTGACGGCACGAGTACGGCGTCACCCGCCTGAACGCTGGCGGTGATTCGGGATCGAGCCTCGGGGGAGATCGAAAGTCCGTCGAGTTGACTCAACGTGTTTGTCCCGATCGCAACCAGCGGGATCGACTGTTGCCGAGCAGCTTCGAAGACGGATACCGTATCGAGCGTCTGCGAAAGTTGCAGCGGAGCTGGCTGAACCAACTTGAGCACGCTCGCTTCGGTGGCGTTTTCCGCCAACCCGCGCGCCACGTTGAATGTGAATTCCGCCAATTCCGCGTGCTGCCCAGGTGACGACTCTATACGTACTCGATCCTTTCGTAAGTCAATTGAAAACGCCAACCGCACCTCATCCGTCGCCGCATCGACGGTCGCCTGACTGGTGATGATCGTCAAGTTTGGCGAGTCCTCATATACCTCGAGGTTCGAGGTATTGGC
>JAGQPD010000399.1 GCA_020426865.1 Planctomycetales bacterium | reverse complement strand
CCCATCACCGCCAGGCCGATCAGGCCGAAGTCACATAGTTTTGACATGTTAAAACTGCTTTCTGAGAGTCATTCGTATTGTTGATGCGACGCAACCCGGAGGGCATGCCAGCCGGCGATCGGCGGCTGTCATCCAACGGGCCAGGGTGGACTGGCAGGCAAGTATTCGTCAAACTCGCGCAACAGGGCCTCTTGATATTCACCGGCAAACGTTCCACCCAAGAACTTGTCAATCGCTTCGTTGTAAAACCTCTCCCAGCTCTTTTCTTCATTCCCGGGATTGATGGGAAAGAACAGGCAGTTATTCGCCACTGCCGCCTTGTAGTCACCTGGCGCGTCACCAATCATCAACGTGTGGTCGGCGGGATACTTGGCGGCATTGCACAGAGTCTCTTTTTTGCTGCCGGACTCTTGACCACAAATCGCTCGAGCGTAGCGGGCGATATCGTGTTCGTTCCATTCCGCAGTCAGCGCTTCGTTCGGCGTGGCCGACACCACCAGAATGTCGGCTTCGCTTTCTAATCGCTGCAAACTCTCCCGCACAAACGGAAACGGCGGGACACCGCGGACCATGTTCTTGACCGCCAGGTTCACCGCTTCGGACCATTCCAGGGCGCGTTTTAGCTCGGTATCGCCCGAGTCGGCAACTTTTTTTGCCAGTGCTGGATTGCCCAACTTCGATTCACCGCTGATCCAATCGCGTAGCGACTGAGGGATCGAGATCTTGTATCCCCGCGCACGAACCTCGGGGCGGCGTTGCAACCATTCCAGGGCTTCGATCAGCGCCGGAAACCGATTGATGCCGCGGCTCTTGGAGTACAAATTCACGAACTCCGCCGCCTCACGCGCGTATTTGCTGACGCCCTGCAACTCGTAGTAGTTGACAATGTTCGGAATGAAGCACTCTTTGTGCTTCAGCTCCATCGTGTCGAAGGCACAACCGTCAGAATCGATCCCGACAAGAAATTCTCGCTGTTTGTTGATTTCGTAGGCCATGGCGTAGTCGCTAATTGTTAGAAGACGAAGGAAAACAAGTCTGACTGCCGCGGGGCTAATGCCGCGAAAACGCGAGCGGTGGCGACCCGTCGTGAAGGTGTTCTTATTTTGTTCGATCGGCCTGCGGCGTGTAGGCCGGCAACTTTTGTTGGGCGTAAATGGCTTGAAAACGCGTCAAGCGCTGTCGACCGTCCATCATCGGCAGCGTGACCATCTCCTGGCCGATCAGCGGTTTGGCATAATGCACGAAATCGTCAGTCACGTCGACTCCGCTGGGGGCAATCCACTGCTTCGGGAACGTTCGTTCGCTGTTGGCAACCTGATCGAGCGGAACTTTGTCGTAGCGGACGCTATAGGAGACACCCTCGTTGCGGAGGATCGATGCCATGTAGCCGCTTTGACCACTGGCACATAGATAAGCGGCATATTGCCCGGCGGCGTAGGCCTCGTCCAAATCTACTGTCGACGCATATGCCATGGAATGCCGCTGGTCCGTTCCGGGAACATTTGCCCGAGCACTACCCTTGGCCGCCAGCCCGCGTTCGTTCAAATAGTTCACGACGCACTGGGCAACTGTCATTTTGCTGGCACTAAATTGTGCGTGACCGAACGAATCGCGGCGGAGCCCCAGATCGCCTACGTCAAAGCCCTCACTGATCACCACCACGCAGCGACCGTCGCGCTTGAGCTGGTCGTTGACCTGATCGGCCAGCTGGTCCATGGAACAGTGGTTTTCCGCCATGTAGATCTGCAGGGGCAGTTCCCGGTGAGGGTCGGCCAGCCGGGCCGCCGCCGGGATAAAGCCAATCTTCCGTCCCATCGCCTGCAACACGAGCACCGGATCGGCGGGGCTAGAACCCATGTTCTCTTCGTTCGCGTTCTGAACCGCATGCATCCAATACTTCGCCGCCGAACCGTAACCGGGTGTGTGGTCGATCAACTTGAATTCGCTATCGCCAACGTCATTGTCGATCGTTTTGGGACCTCCCACGCCGACCAGGTCCAGACCTTGCTCGACCGCAAGCTTAGCAATCTTGTTGGCGGTATCCATCGAATCATTCCCGCCAATGTAGATGAAGTGCCCGACGTCGTGCGCACGAAAAACCTCCAGGCACCTGGCAAAGTCTTCTTGCTGGTCCCCCTTCAGCTTGTAGCGGCACGTCCCAATCGACCCCGCCGCCGGCGTAAAACGCAACAGCGCGACTTCTTCGGCGGATTGAACCGATAAATCGAGCAGCTCTTCCTTGAGCACCCCTTCGATCCCGTGCCGTGCAGCGTATATCGTCCCGATCGAGTCCATGTCGCGGGCCGCTTCGACGATGCCACGCAACGTACTGTTAATTACCGGGCTGGGACCGCCGCTTTGTGCGATCACCAAATTCTTCGGGCGACTCATACCTGCCTTCCAATGCGGAATCCAAACGGCGTCAAGAGCTGCGTGCGTCCCACGCATGACCCCGCATTGTAATGGTCATCATCGCCTTCCACAACGGACGCAGAACGGTCGGATTCGGCCACCTCGTCCGCCCGCTGTTGCTATGCCACCTTGCGATGAACCACCCGTATCGGCACCGCCACCGCGCGGCGCTCCGCCATCAATGCGGCCACCAGTCCGATAACCGTGAAGTCGAACAGGCTTTCACGATCCGATGGTCGTAACGTCGTATCGGCCGCATATACCCGATCGACGTGCTGGGCAACGATTCGCCCCGCCTTGGCGCGGATATATCCGCGCAACTCGTCTTCGTGCATGGCATCCGCGATCACGCTCAAACGCCGTACCACCGACGGCAAGCAGGCAGCAACGATTCCGTCGGCCAGACGCTGCACGTCGTATCGGCATGAAAACGTTCCCCAAAGCTGTTGAAGATAGCTCATAGGCCCCCCTCCCCCTCATTTCAAATCGTTGTGTCGAGCGGCGATGACGAATCGAGACAATCTCAGAATCGGCCTCGATCAGTAGATCGCCCACCTATCCCGCAAGACTTGAGCCAACCGTCGCAATGACCGGTAGCACGGTTTACACCGGCTCCTCGCTTGATGAAAACTTTGCCGTGCAACCCTTCCCTTAAGGAGACTCATGGGACAAACGACATGTTCTTGGCATGTTGTGCGGAAATTCCCTGCAGCAGATGTGAAAGCGGCCGGATGAAAACCTGGCGTAGCCAAGTCCCCTCTCCCCCAAAAGGAGTTGCGCAGAATCGACGCCACATACATATCACACGCCGCCGCAACTCCTTTTGGGGGAGAGGGTTAGGGTGAGGGGGCGGAAGCGGAATTGACGTTTCTTGCGCAATAGATTCCGCACGCCAATGTCCGTTGGCAGCGAGATTTTCATCCGAAAAGGGCGTGAGGGTGGCCGGATGAAAACCCGTCGTTGACACATCGCCTCCCCCACCACTCAACACAAAATTCCCAAGAAATATTTTTTATTAGTCCAGCACATTGGGAGGCAGGATTCCAGGTGCATGCCGGATCGGATTCAGCCAGGGTCGGTGGTGCGATTCGGGAAAAAAGCCGGCATTTCTCGAGGTTTTCCTCAGAATCTTGGTCAAGCGTTCGCCCACGGACAGCGGCGACATTGGGGTGGGGCGGCTGAAGCGGCAGCGACGGGGCGGACAATCGTTACAATTGTAGGAATTTATCCAACACGCGCTGCTTGACTTTTGTGACAAATCAGGTCAATATGAGCGACACTCCAAGTTTGATAGGTCGCCTTGACCCGACGATTTGGTGCTTTTCTCGCGGCCGACAAGTGCAGGACTCGCCGCGCTGGATCAAATGGAATGCGTATACCGCCGCAACCGTGGCATTGTCTCTTTGTTTTACTTCTGGAGGTGTCTACATGCGCAAATCGATGGCAAGAATTCTTGCAAGCTGCCTGGTTGTGGCCGGGCTCATGAGTGCCGTACCCGTGGCACACGCAGGGCTGGAAAGCGGCCTATTGAACTACTGGAATTTCGACGACAATCTGGACGACGCTGCTCACGGCTTGGCCGGCAGCGCCAGCACTGTCGCCGATAATGGCACCTTCGATGGCACCAACGGCACCGACGGCATCGCCTATGCCGCTGGTCTGTTCGGCAGTGCCATCCAGCAAAATGGTGCCGGCGGGGGCGCCGCCGGACAAGAGGATGATGGGTTCGTA
>JAGQPD010000398.1 GCA_020426865.1 Planctomycetales bacterium | reverse complement strand
TGATCTATCCAGCGGAGAATATTCTGAACGATCCGCAGCACACGCGTGCGTTCTTCTACCGTTGCTGACAAGCGATCCGTCAGCGCACGCAACTCCACATTTTTCAGTGATAATTGATCAGTGAGCACTCGATGGCTATGGATCAATTCATATTGATCCAGACAGGCCCGGATGTTCGCCTTCAATTCATCGTCGTTCCACGGCTTGGCGAGAAAACGAAACACACGCCCTTCATTGATCGCCTCGACAACCGAAGCTGCGTCGGCGAACCCGGACAGTACCACGCGAACCGTCTCGGGCCACCGACGCTGTACTTCGGCAAGAAACTCCGTGCCGGTCATCTCCGGCATTCGGTGATCCGAAATCACCAAGTGCACAGGCTCCCGCCCCATCGCCGCCAAACCCTCTGCGGCACCGTTTGCGGTGAGCAGCTTGAAGGGCTCGCGACGCAGGAGTCGTTTCAACGACCTTAAGACGTTTTCTTCGTCATCAACGCAAAGAACGGTGCGTTCTACCATGGGATGCTCACTATTCTGCCGACATCGTGGGGCTAATGGGCAACTTGACGATGAATGTCGTCCCTTCACCAACCGTGCTGGAAACCTCGATGGTACCGCCATGTTTTTCGACAATTCCGTAGGACACAGAGAGTCCCAATCCGGTTCCAGATCCGACTGGCTTGGTCGTAAAGAACGGCGTAAACAATTTGCTCAGATTCTCTTCTGGAATACCACAACCATCGTCGGAGATGGACACGACTACGTGCGCCTCCGTGGAGGAGGTCGTGATGCGGACCGTCCCCTGTTTGTCAATCGCTTGTCCGGCATTGACCAGCAGGTTCATGAATACTTGGTTGATTTCCCCCGGATGGCAGCGGACATGCGGAATCGCATGAAGCTGCTTGTCGACGGTACATTTGTATTTCAGTTCGTTCCACACGACCCTCAGCGTAGCTTCGATTCCATCGCGCAGGTCTACGTCCTGATCGGCTTCCTGTTCCAAGCGAACAAAACTCTTCAGGCTTTGCACGATCTCCCGAACTCGACGCAGGCCGTCCAACGACTCGTCAAGCAGCTTGCGGCAATCGCCAAGCAAATAGTCGATCTCTTCCGCTTCGCGGATCCGCGCTATTTCCTCCAATTCCTGGGACGACGCGTTGGCGTCTCCTTGAGCGACGGCCTGCACGACCCTGTCGTAACGCTGGACAAGGTCGGACAGCACATCAACATAGTCCGCGAGGGTCGAGACGTTGCTCGTCACAAAACCGATGGGATTGTTGATCTCGTGGGCAATGCCCGCGGATAGTTGGCCAACGGATGCCATTTTTTCCGACTGCACGAGCTGCAACTGTGTTTCGGCCAGAGAATCGTATTGTTTGCGTAGTTCGTCTTGTGCCTGATACAGCTCGCGAGATTTATCCTCCAGCAACTGTTCGGCCCGCTTTCGCGCCGCACGTTCCCGCCGTAGCGTGCGTGTCAAGACATCCGAATCGGCATGGATGTTACTGGCAGTTGTCATTCTCATCGCCTCGCGTGCCGGGGCCCATAAAACATATTTCGATCCGACAATGGTCGTCACCTTGGTGGTAGCATTGACTTTGTTTGTAACGAAGTTGCTCGCCGAAGTACGCGGCGGCACCCTCAATCAATCCTTCGGCTAAGACACACAGCTGGCGACGCGAACGATAGACCATCACCAACTGATCGTCCGCTGGCATCTCGTACTGAAATGTCGGTAACTCGGCGTCAGGAAACAACTTTTTGACCTCGACATGGATGATGTCGTGTACCGATAGGAGAAACTGACGTGCTACCATGCCGGGTGGGAAGAATACCGGGTACTGCTCGGCCATCTTTGGTAACATATATTTGCCGAACTCGCGAATCAGGTCCGCCGGCGCCGTTCCCGTCCTATCGGACATCGCGCCGACAAGAGCCAGCATTTCGGCGTCGGCGTAGGTATCGGCAGCGGTGTAAACGCCATCCAGATGAGCTTGCCCCAACATATCATCCCAGGCCGCGACACCAAATGTGTCTTCAACCATTTCGTTGAGGCACGTAAATACAATACCTTTCATCGGGCGCCCTTTCGAAAGCACGAGATGGAAAACGGACGTCGGCGCCGTACGTATACGGTGCAGACAGACGGCTCACGCAAAAGGCGAGAATCACGCTGCGGGCATCAAGGGTTACGGCGATAAACTGGTGATGTTTTTCACCGCAGGCAATGCGTGACGGCTTTCCGTTAACGCCTGCACCTTTCGGACCAGGTCGTCGTTTTCAAACGGTTTCGCCAACGCCTCGTCCGCGCCCGCGTCGATCGCCTCCTGCAGACTTTCGTCATCAAGTCCTGATACCACCAGGATCTTCACGCGTTCTTGGCCAGGAGTCTCGCGAATAAACGCCAGTACATCCATGCCAGTCAGTCCGGGCATCTGCAAGTCCAGAGTTACCACTGCCGGACAAAATGTGGTAAGGTAAGTCCCCGCACGAAATCCATCGTTCGCAGTGGCGACTTCAAAACCGGCGCGCTCCAATACCCGCCGAATACTCCGTGCCATCCTTGGTTCGTCCTCGACAACCAGCACTCGATTCGTGTGCTGGCGGACTCCTTCCGGGACTGGCATCTCGTGGACCGATAGGAAATCAAGAAAGTCCTCGAGCTTCACTCGGTTATCTCCTCGCCCGGGTAGCTTGTAGGCTCGCAGCTCACCACGCTCGATCCACCGTAAAACCGTCCGAAAGTGGACGGCACAGTATCGAGCGATTTCGCCAGTCGTCAGTACGCGCTTGGGGTGCATCGCATTCCCTCAAGTGAAAAAGACACGCGTAATCCAGAGGGGTTGAAGCCAACGGCTTGCAACCAAGAGTTGAGCCAGCAACAGCATGCCAGACTATTAAAAACATGTCATACGAGACAGATTTGTCAAATTGAACTCATCGCTTTTTTCTGAATGACGCGTCTTTCATTGCGCCCTTGCCTTTCATTGTCAGTATGTGTGACTCTACAGCGCGACGACAAAGTGCTGGGGGACGCACCAGTTGGCAGTGCTGCACTCCGCTCTAGCTCGGCAAGCCCACCGTGGCAGGGCCCCGTAAGCAGCAAACGGCCGACTACGACCGATCTTGAATCGGGTATGACACTCGCTTGCTGTCTTCTACTTGGATCGGAAGTGTTACTTTCCGATCACAGCGGACTATGCCCCCGACAAATCTCTTCGTGATTCCGACTTCCTGGTCGTCGGTGCGTCGCGTTGGAATGACCGTTCAATCGCCTTCGGCAATCGATTCGCCGCCTCCCGCAACGCGAATCGCGGGACGGGGCGGCTCGGCCATGCCATCTCCCAGGTAGTAGCTGGGATAACACGGCTTGTTGTAAACAACATTTTGCCAGACGAGTCCCAGCCGGTATTGCGGGTCGTGTAACAGCGTAGGCAATCGCCGATCGGTGGGGATGGTAGTGGTATAGACGCGTAGCGACGCAGCGTCGGGGGCAACGAGGACGACTTCTTCGCGCCAATCGCCAAGCAGATCCCCGGATATCGTGGGTCCGCGACTGAACGTCACTCCTTCAAATTCAACGATCGGTTCCATTTCCTCGCGTTGCCAATTCCATTTCGTGA
>JAGQPD010000397.1 GCA_020426865.1 Planctomycetales bacterium | reverse complement strand
GGGGTCGACAACAAGTGCATTACCGACAACAGTGATCCCGCGGTCGTCGCCGCCCGTCAGTGTCAGGCCGGCTACGGAAAGCGTGTCCGCCTGATCCGGATCCGTCGCGTTAGTGAGCAGATTCACCGTAAACCCGACAGCATCCTCGTTGCTGGTCGCCGATATGGATGCTGTCACAACAGGCGCGTCGTTCCGTCCATTGATGCGAATGGTCGCTGTCTGTGCGACACTACCACCGTTGCCATCCGATACGTCGTAGGAATACTGAATCTCTTCAAATTGCCCGACCGACAGATAGTTGTATTGGGTCGGGTCAACTTGCAGCGAGTTTCCTACAATAGTCACGCCGGAATCGTCGCCGCTGACCAACGTGAGGCCGACAACATTGAGTGTATCGCTGCTGTCGCCGTCGTTGGCGCCTGCCAGTAAATCGACATTGAAGACTGCGGCATTTTCGTGGCGAGTTGCCGTAACCGCTCCCGTTACGGCAGGATTGTCGTTGCGCCCCTCAATCGTGATCGTCAATGTCTGCGCGACGTTGCCGCCGTTGCCGTCACTGATCGTATAGTCATAGACAATGACCTCCGACTCACCCACTGACAAACTCCCATACTGGGCCAGGTCGACGTCAACTGTGGCGCCGGTGATGCTTACCCCGCGGTCGTCCCCGCTGGTGAGTGTCACACCGATTGGCGTGAGTGTATCGCCATCAACGTCACTGGCACCGTCGAGAAGGTCGATCGACAGAGTTCCGCCGTCTTCGTTGTCGGTTGCCGTCAGCGGGCCGGTTACTGTCGGAGCAGCATTTGCATCGAACGTCACGGTCGCCAATGCCGGACTGCCGCTGTTCGTGCCGTCATTGGCCACGACGGTTATGATCCGATCGATTGTATCTGGCGAGCCTGAAGTATTCTGGTACGTAAGCGTCGCTAACGTAGTTAGATACTGCGCCACGGACGCGTTGCCCGTGGCCGTTAGCACGCCCGCGCCAGCGTCGTAGCTGATATTGATCGACGGATGGCTTGACGTCGCGGAGAGAAATTCGCTGCCGGCGTCCATCAAATTCGTGATCGTGACGGTGAGTGAGCCCAAGTGAGTCGAGTCGCTGTCGGTGATGGACGCGTCGATATCAACGATACTGACCGCGGCACCGCCGATACTAAACGACGCACGATAATTGCCTGGTGTGGCTCCCGAGCTGCCATCGTCGTCGAGGCTGACGACCGGAGCGTTGGCGGCGATTGGGGCGGAACTACTGAATTCCGAGGTTCCGCTAGTGCCGTGCGCTATCGCAGAGGCAAATCTGCCCGATCCATCCACGGCGAACGTGGTTGAAAACGTGCCCGTGCCAAAAGCGTTGAGAACGACGTCGGTGGAACCCACCAGTTCATCGCCTTCGCCATAGCCGCTCGGATCGGTACTCGCAGACAAATAGAAGTACACCGTAACGGTCTCACTTGCCGCTCCCGTGACTGTCCCGACAAAGCGAGTTTGGCTCCCAGACGTGTGGACTCCCAACAACACCGGAAAATCTTGCCAGTTGTCACTGTTCGAATTATTGGTAACACCACTTGCCCCAAGGTCGATACCCAACCCAGAATTGTTGGTGTATGTATTGTTTCGCAGCGAGAAATTCGCCCCGACGTCGGAATCGATAGTAATGCCGTCGCTACCGTTGTTGGCGATCACGTTTCCTTCGGCCGCCGTTGCACCACCGATGGTGATGTCGTGTGCACCGTTGGCCAGCCGGATGCCGCTGCTGCTGTTGCCGACATCTGTCGATCCGTCGGCACCGACGCCGATGTAGTTACCCGCGACCGTCACGTTGTACGAATCCGAACCCGTAATGTGGACGCCTCGTATCGTATTTCCGACAACAACGTTTCTTTCGGCGGCCGTACTGCCACCGATCGTGATATCGTGCGAGTTATCCACATAGATGCCGAGCAAGTTACCTTCGTCTATGTTCCCGCTGATGTCGCTACCGACGTAGTTGCCAATGACCGTGATATTGTCAGTATTCGCAATTTGGATCCCAACACCACCATTGCGGCTTACGACGTTTCTTGCAGCAGCCGTCGTTCCTCCGATAAGAGTTCCTGACGCCTCGACCGAAATACCTCGGCCTGCATTGTACATTCCAGCCGTGCCGTTGGCGTTCAGCCCAATGAGATTGCCTTGAATGCGATTGCCGGTACCCGCAGTCGCCTCGATATCGACGCCGTCACCGACCAGCAGGATCCCGGTCCCGGAGATTACGTTTCCGGCACCGGCAACAGTACCACCAATCGTGTTGTCATGAGCACCATCGCGGACGTTGATCCCATCGTTGTCATTTCCCAGATCGCTGGAACCACTGGCCGATGTGCCAATCAGATTGCCTTCGACAACGTTTCCCCACGACATGTCGGCGACGATAACGCCGTATTTGTTGCCTGAGATGACGTTTCGTGCGGCATTCGTGGTTCCGCCAATCGCTGCATTGGTGGCTCTTTCCAATAGCACACCATAATCGTTCCCGTCCTTGGACGTCCCGGTAGCGTTAACGCCAATGAAATTGCCTTCAACCACGGCATTGTCAGCATCATGCACATAGATTCCTGCACCGCCGAAGTCACCGATAATTAGCCCTCGAATGGTAACATTGTCCCCGCTAATCACGAGGCCGTGATCGTTGTTGCCGAGATTTCCACCATCAAGTTGAATCAGCAACTGAGCGTCCGTACCGACATTGAGCGTGTTTTCCTGTGTAAGCCCCTGTGTATAGCCGTCGATAATCACCGAGGTCGCTATCTCCGGCAGGACCGAGTTCAACTCAATGGTATGCACACCCCCACCGCTAATGTTGAACGCAATGGTATGTGTGCCGCCACCGGTATTGTTCACCGCCTCGATCGCTTCCCGCAGCGAGACCTTGTTGTCGGCCCCTTTGTCTGCCAGTAGGGCACCGATACTGCTGACGTCTCCGTCGCTAACATCTTGGTCCGTTGTCACGTCGATCGTAGCCAGCGACACGATCCACGATTGCTGCTGACCAAGCCCGACGACCACGGAGGTTCCGACATCGCCGACGGTGAACTCCAGGTCCCAGTCCCCTCCGACCGAGTTGTGTCCGGTAAGATCATCACTGGCGGCGACGTCAGCGCCAGTGAGTTGGCTTAGCTGTTCTGTCAGGGCTCGACCGTCGTCGGTAGCAGCGACGTCGCACCCGTAGATAAGAACGTCGCTGCCAACTGCCAGATGCTCGCTCCAACCGGCGATTTGCTCTTCAAATCGCGACAGCGACGCTAGCGACAGCTGGACGTCTCCCAGAAGCACCCGCCCTTCCCCGCCGTGCGTAAGAATGTGCAATGCTGCAACATTGGAATGTTCAGATAGCACCTTGGAAATTTGATCCACGCCATCCTGGTCGCTGGCCAGCACGTGCACTTCAACTTGACTCGCGCCGCGATTGTCCCGCAGCGCCTCGACAAGTTGTTCGTAGCCGTCGACGTCACCTCCAATGAATACAAGCTGTTTGGCACTGTCCGTCGCGTCGGCCGATTCGGTCGCACACTTTTCCGCAGCACTTTCCAGTGCGAACGACCATTGATCTCCGTCTTCGGCAGATTGGCCGAGGAGCTCCTCGTAGCCTTGATACGTTCGATGGATAACGGAACTTGCGTCATCTTTCCTTGGCATTGACACATCGAAGGCGGCACCGTCGAGAAGGTGCAACGGGGCGCCCAACTCATCGCCGTGGCTTCCCCATCCATCGACCAGGCGACCTCCGTCAAGGGATGTCAACAGTGAATCTGCGTCTCCGTGAACCGCATCGAAGGCGCTAATGTTGTCCGTCGTAGATAACGTAGCCAATGCTACCGGGACGGCGGAGAACAACAGCCGCTCTTCCAGATGCGTCGCGACAATATGACGCTGCCGAGCACTGTGGGTTCCCGCCCCGGAGCGTTCTCGGGAAAGCTGCGAAACACGATCGATGAGTTGTTGAAGTGCAGTTGTCGGCATAGTGTCAAGACGCTTCGGGAACGACCCTGCTAGCGCAAGGATGGAAAAGGAGGTCGGCACTTAAAACGTAGCATCCCGTTGCCCCCTTCTACCTGCATTCCGACAACTGACAAACCTTTGCCATCCACAGGCTGTTGCCGTCAACGCAACTTGCACTTTTCTAACGGCAGTGCGTGATGCGCCGGTCGTGTCGATCGTAGCGGCAGTAGCGGCGGGCGACTCTGCCTCGCAGTCTGTTTGTGGCCGACATCGTCTCTACCAGCGAGGTAAATTTTGACGGAAATATGTTCTGTCGCTTTGGGAGATAACAATGCCAACAACGGATGACGTCGCCGCTCCTGCCATCATCATTCGCGGGACAACGCCAGTGAGCATGACGGTCGCTGAAACGCGGCGACGTGACATTGAGATGAACCGACGGCTGATCCGCTGGGTGACGATTGCCGCGATCTACTTCGCCTCTCCCCTCTGCTCCTCCCGCGCTGAGTCGATTGAGGCGTATCTCGAACCGTACCG
>JAGQPD010000396.1 GCA_020426865.1 Planctomycetales bacterium | reverse complement strand
GCGACGAGTTCCACGCAAATGATGAGCATTTACCACGGCACGTTGTTTCCATGCGACATGTCTGGTTAAGCACCAGGAGCAAATCGCGAAGAAGGTACCACGGACGAGTCTTCCTCAATCATGATCCGTTTCAGGATTTGATATTCGAGGTACAAGAACCCCAACGCGATCGGCATCATCGCGAATCCGCCAACGTCGTGGAAAATCAGATTTGCCACTTCCTCCTTAACGTTCAAGTTGAATAGCAATCCCACGATCGTAATCCGGATCATGTTCACGACTAATGCGATCGGAATCGCACTGATGACCACGATGACCCGCTCCCACAACGGCCGGTCCGTCGTAATCAGCGCCATGGCCAACGAGAGCGCCATGAAAATCGTCAACATCCGCAAGCCACTGCACTGCTCGGCCACGTTCATCGGATGATCCAGATTCGGCAAATGAATTTGATTGCCTTCGCGATATGCGGCCACTCCGAGCGTCTGCAGTGCGTAGCAACTGGCTCCTGTCGCCACAAACTGCAGGCGGTTCATGATGATTCCCTCCAGCTGACTGGGCCATGGGAACATGAACACCAAGAAAATGACCGGCCAAAACACCCAGCGAATGCAAGGGAGCCCGCCCACCATCATAAAGACACCCATCACGCAGGGGACAAGCGACACGTAATCCAACGTGAAAAACGCCGAAGCTCCCAACAACCGCAGTGCTACCCCCAGCGTAATCAGGCCCACCCCCAACCAATGCTGCCATGCCGGTACCTGCTGAAATGCCTCGCGGCGAATCCAAACCAATACCGCTGCAAACAACGGAACAATCCAGCCGTGCGAGTACTGCGGATGGCTCCAATAGGAAACCACGATTTCCAATCCATTCAAGTACGACAACGTCAGCAATAACAGCAAGGCGATCACAACGCCCCAAAGTATCTTCTGCGTTTTGTCATCTAATACGGGGTACTCGCGACGATCGGCGTCGGTCCGGACTACGTAGGGGCTGTTCATCTGCCTCGCTTCCAACTTCAATCAGGTTTTACGTTCAGGGTAGGCATCGCAACGGGTACGTCCCGGGGCTGACGGTTTCGTGCATTCCGCTGTCACCGCATGCACGGGTCTTTCGCGAGTACCGCAAAGTCCGCGCCAAAGGTCGCGTCCAACGTCCATGCCCGTCGTCCCCCCGGCGACTCCTCAGTCGTTCGGGCTCGCTCGTTCCGCCCCGATACTCCGCCGCCTATCCCGTTTAACCTATCCAGTTGCTGAATCCATGTCAAACCGACCGGATTTCTCCTCAAGTCGACCACGGAATCATGACGATTGTAACGATTGGGTAGAATATTCCAGCAGTCCGCCGCTGCGACGGTAGGGCTGTGCCGATTCTTCCCGCCATTCGGTTTCCGTCCTGGACTACGCTATCACCGGAAGCTTGGTTCTCTTCGCTGACGAAAATTTTGAGGAATAAGATGAACAAAGCCTGTCTCGCTGTTGCTTTTTCGCTACTGTTTTTCACCTCGTCTGCCGTCCTCGCGCAAGCACCGGCATTTGGAAGTGGAGCATTCGCGTATTCCTCCCCCTATCCCACGGCGGCGGCCGACAACTTTGATGCCGACTATATCAGCTACCGACCGACCGTCAGCCCCTACCTGCGGATGGCCGGCGACCTGGGCAACGCGGCGAACCCCTTCGGGCTGCCCGCTTACCACGCATGGGTCAAACCAGAAATCGAACGCCGCACCCTCGTCGAACGACAACAACAGAGCCTCAGCTACCTGCAGCGACAAGTGACCGATATCGAAACGACCGTCCGCCGCCAAACGGCCGGCGGCATCGGGACGACCGGCCATTCCAGCCGCTTCATGTCGTATTCGCACTACTATCCCCAGCTACAGCGGCAGTAAATTTTCGCCGCCTCCAACCGTCGATTAGAACCGATCCGTCCGGTCCCGATCGTGCCCGAAGATACGCACAAGCAATTCGCGTGCAGCGATTGGTTTTCGGCCAACAGCTCGTCCTGTTCTTGCGGTTCGAGCGAATCAAATGCTGCCAACAACTTCGCGGCAGTCTCAGACATGAACATTCTCCACGCGTTAATCTTGCGCAATTCGATTATTGGTTATCCGCCGTTTCGAGGCTCGTGAAAGTAGTCGCACAAACCATCCGGTGCGACAACAAAAAACACCGTCTACGATTCGGCCTTCATGCCGAAGTGTTGGCAGTACCAATCTGACGCTTCCGATTTGTCTGCGACAGGCAACGCAAGAACGTCTGCCTGATACGGAAAGGACGCTTTGAATTTGGGCATAGATGCCAGTCGATGTTAAAGGTGTAGTGAGCAGCCTGTTCGGTGCGGATAACGGCTGCGGTCAGCAGGCGGGGAGTTGACTCACTATTTTCGGAACGCTTATTCCCGCTCCGCTGGATCGCTTGGGGTATGCCTGGCATACCGTTTAGCTTGTGGGGTGCAAGTCCGTATGAGAACGAGAACCTAACGGAAAGCAGTATACCAAATGCCGTTCTACTAGGTGTGCGAGGTTGGATAGGTTCCTTCGGTCCGGCTCGTCAGTTCGACGACTTCGCTGATTTAGATGGCTGGATTCGACGCCGCGTGCGGATGTGCTACTGGAAACAGTGGCGGTGTCCACGCACCAAGGTGAAGAAGCTGGTCGCGTTGGGGGTAAGTCTCGACATGGCGATCAAGCACGCGGTCAGTCGCAAGAAGTCCTGGCGGATGTCAAGCACACCGGAACTACGATACGCGATGACCAACAAATGGCTCGCGCAACAAGGCTTGCTGTCATTAAAGCAACTGTGGTACGAGTTGGCTTCTCTTCGTGGAACCGCCTAGTGCGGACCCGCATGCTAGGTGGTGTGGGGGCTGCGGTCAGCAATGGCCGCGGCTACCCGATTTCTGGC
>JAGQPD010000395.1 GCA_020426865.1 Planctomycetales bacterium | reverse complement strand
GGAGAGTGTCGGGGCGGCATCCAGTCAGAAGCGATGCCCGAGACGGGTTGCAGACCGTTTGCTGACAATAGGCCCGTGTAAAGAGAGTTCCTTGTGTGGCGAGGCGATCGATGTTCGGTGACTTAACTCTCGGGCTTCCATAGCACCCCAATTCGACCCTTAAATCATCGACTGCGATAAAGAGCACATTCGGAGGTCGGTCCGCCGGCTCCGTCCAACCCATTTGGGCAAGGATGACTAGGGTTAAACCAACGAACCAGGATCGCATAATATCCATTCCTCCGCATTAATTAGGAAT
This sequence comes from Planctomycetales bacterium, assembly GCA_020426865.1. GTDB lineage: Bacteria > Planctomycetota > Planctomycetia > Pirellulales > Pirellulaceae > JAGQPD01. Next base: position 8,802 of record JAGQPD010000395.1, on the reverse strand, counting down.
TCCCCACCAACATCGTCCGGTCATTTAATCAGCCAGGGAATAAACCTCGCATCCATATCCGACACGTCTGAAAGACTAATGAATCGCAATGGACCGTCAAGGTGAAATTCATTTTTCGATCCGGACGATCTCGCTATTCATTTGAAAGCCCGTATTTTTTGTGGAAAAGTTTTCGAAATAACTCTTGAGTTTCGCGATGAGCGTTTTAAAGTTCTTTGAGGGACGGGATGGAAACCGAGGTTTTCGTGCGACATTGCTTCTTTTGAATATTGGAGGCGATAAGATTGGAAAATACCTTTACGATCCAAGTCAATGGTAGGAATGAATCCATCACCACCGATCCGGAGCGACCCTTGTTGGATGTTCTCCGGGAGGATCTCGGTCTGACAGGAACCAAATTCGGCTGCGGGGAGGGTCAATGCAGCGCCTGTTCGGTGCTGGTGGATGGCAAACGGGTCCGGTCCTGCGTCACCCCCATCGGGAAATTGGCGGGGAAAAAGATCCTCACGATTGAGGGACTTTCAAATGGTGATTCCCTCCATCCCATCCAAGAAGCCTTCCTTTCACTGTCGGCGTTTCAATGCGGTTACTGCACACCGGGAATGATCATGAGGACGGTGGAGTTGTTGGAAAATAAACCGAACCCCACGGACGAAGAGATCCTGAACTGGATGGAATCCAACCTCTGCCGGTGTTGCGGGTATCCAAAAATCCTCGAGGCCATCCAGTCGGCGGCCAAGGCAACCGCGAAGGGGGACAGCCAATGACTTCGCCAGTAAGACCTTTTGATGGGATCGAGGAAGAACGATACGAACTCTTCGAAATGAACACCTCTCGATTTGAATTAAGTCGGCGGGAGTTCTTGTCGATCCTGGGTCCCGGCTTGCTGATTCTCACCTATGGATCCACCGCCCTGGCCCAACGGTTTGGACGTGGCGATCGGGGGGATGACAGCGTCTCCGCAAGACTCCACATCGGACAGGACGGAACGATCACGGTCATGACCGGCAAAGTGGAAGTGGGACAAGGCTCTCGGGCCGAATTGACCCAAGCCGCTGCTGAAGAGTTGAAAGTCGATCCATCCCACATTCGCCTGATCATGGGAGACACAGCCCTGACTCCCGATGATGGCGGGACATACGGAAGCCAATCGACCCCAAGAACGGTCCCCGCGATCCGTCGCGGGGCCGCGGCCGCTCGCGACATCCTCATCGACGCCGCCTCGAGAATGTGGGGGATCGACAGTGAAAGAATCCAGGTGGTCGAGGGAGTCCTCAAGGATTCGTCCGGGGAGAAATCGATCAGGTACGCCGAGTTGGTCGATCGTCCCGAGGTTGTTGAGAACCTTCAATCCTCGGTTCCCTCGGGCGTCGAGGTGAAACCGGTCTCCGAATGGGAGGTGATGGGGACTTCCCTTCCTCGCCCGAACGGAAAAGACATCGTCATGGGAAATCACCGGTACCCCTCCGATATCGTTCGGCCCAACATGGGTTACGGTAAAGTATTGCGCCCGCCGGCCTATGACGCCACGCTCAAATCGATCGACTCTTCGGAGGCGGAGAAGATGGAGGGGGTCACTGTTATTCGTGATGGGGATTTCGTGGGATGTGTCGCTCCAAATTCATTTCGCGCGGCCAAGGCGGTCGAAGCTTTAGCTAAGACGGCGGAATGGGAGATCCCGGATCACCCCTCGAGTAAAAACCTGTATTCCTACTTGAAAGACCGTGCCCGAGAAGGCGGTGGTCGAAGATCCCGGGGAGGTGAAAATGGTTCAGTCGAGGAGGGATTGGCCAGCGCCGCCAAAACCATCGAGGCAGAATTCGAAATTGCTTATATCCAACATGCACCTCTCGAACCCCGCGCAGCGGTGGCGGAATGGGAGGGAGACCGGGTCACCGTTTGGACCGGATCACAGGTTCCGACACGCGTTCACCATGAATTGTGCGATGCGTTCGACCTCGAACCCGATCAGGCCAGGGTTATCATCCCGGACACCGGTGGTGGGTTTGGGGGAAAACACACAGGAGAGGCGGCGGTGGAATCGGCACGCCTCGCCCGTGCCGCGGGGAAACCGGTTTCGCTTCGATGGACTCGGGAAGAAGAATTCACTTGGGCGTATTTTCGACCCGCGGGACTGATCGAGGTGCATGCGGCTGTCGACGATGCCGGCAAGGTTGTTGCATGGGACTTTGCCAATTACAATTCCGGTGGCTCGGCGATCGATACACCCTATCGGGTCGCATCGCGACGCACTCGCTTTCTGTCGACGGATTCGCCGCTTCGACAGGGTTCCTATCGAGCTCTGGCGTCAACGGCCAATACGTTTGCGCGTGAAGTCGCGATGGATGAGCTGGCAGAACTTGCGGGTGTGGACCCCGTCGCATTTCGATGGAATCACTTGGAAGATGGTCGGCTAAAAAATGTTCTTGAAAGTGTGGTCGGCAAGTTCAATTGGGACCGTCGCAGACACGAACGCAAGCCAAATCGAGGTATGGGTATGGCGTGCGGTACGGAAAAAGGTTCGTTCGTCGCTGCGTGTGCGGAGGTAACGGTTGAGCATGACAAAATCCACGTTGAGCGTATTTGCCAGGCGTTTGAATGTGGAGCGATACAGAATCCGTTGAATCTGAGAATGCAGGTCGAAGGGTGCATTGTCATGGGATTGGGGGGGGCGTTGTTCGAGGCGATGGAGTTTGCGAACGGACGGATCAAGAATGCGAGCTTCGGCAGTTATCGTGTGCCGCGGATGTCGGATGTACCGGAGTTGGATATCCACCTGCTGGACCGTAAAGATTTGCCTTCCGTGGGTGCCGGTGAAACGCCGATCATTGCGGTCGCGCCGGCAATCGCTAACGCGGTGTATGACGCGGTAGGCAAGCGATGTCGTTCGCTGCCGTTGAAACTAACCTGATAGAGAACGTATTGCACACTGATGTCGCTCTGGAAAAAAATAACGAAAAGGCTCCGGTCGCTCATTCCTTTCTTGCTGGTCGTCGGGGCCTGCACTGTGCTGATTGTCGCGGTTGGATGGTGGTACTACCATCCGTCTGTCGAGCGGACGGACGGAATCGTCTACGGCCAACGCAATGGCGAATCGCTGTACTTGGACGTGATTCGACCGACCAAGCCGAACGGATACGGTGTCGCGTTGATGGTAAGTGGCGGATGGAAGTCCCAACGGCCGGGGGAAGTGCCAGTTTGGTTGCTGGCACCCGTTCTGCGAAGGGGATACACGGTCTTCGCTGTGATGCACGTTTCGCAACCCGATTCGACCGTCATGGAGATCATCGACGACGTGAACCGCGGTATACGGTTCATTCGCTACCACGCGGAGGAATACGATATCGATCCGAAGCACATCGGTGTGACGGGAGGAAGTGCGGGAGGGCACCTGAGTTTAATGCTGGCCACATGCGGAGGCCCCGGGCCGGCGGACGCCGAGGATCCGATCGATCGTGAAAGTAGTGCCGTGCAAGCAGTCGCAATATTCTATCCCGCTACCGATTTGTTGAACCTCGGTGATTCGACCGAAAACCCTGGCGATGGTGGCCCACCGAAGAGCTTTGTCAAAGCCTTCGGTCCTGATTCGACCAACATGGAAAAATGGAAGCTAATCGGTCGCGATTGTTCCCCCGTCTATCATGTTACGCGACAGTTGCCCCCCACGCTCATCTACCACGGTGACGCCGATACGTTGGTACCTCTGGACCAATCCGAACGGTTTTGCGACGCCGCGAAACAACTGGACTGCAACGTCAAGCTCGTCGTGCACCCCGGCGGTGGCCATGGGTGGCTATCCATGTTGTGGGACCTGCGTGCATTTGGAAAATGGTTTGACAAACATCTGAAGGGCTAGGCGGCAGAAATCGGGAAGTCGTTCGGCAACAACGACATTTCCCCAAACTTGCGAGAATTTCATGAGGGGCCGAGCCGGGAAAGCGCAATAACCTATTGTTTCCCTGCTGGTTATGTGACCCACCCGTCCTCAAAACTGCTTGCCACGCAGCATGTCGTGGCCGCGAAAACCGCTGGGACCTGCAACTCTCACCCCTTTCTTGAAAGAGTTTTCGAAATGTTTACAGCCTCGCTATTGACGGTCCTTCGCGGAGTGGCGTTTGTATTTGTACTTCCAATACTGCCAGTAATTGGATTGATGATGGCGGCCAAATGGATTTATGACGTCAAACGGGCCCGAGACATAAATAGCTCCAGCCGATCCCTGAGCCTTGGAACAACGTACAGCCTTTCTAGCTGAGCTCGCACGCCATTGAGCTGCGGCGTCGGCGGAGCGATTCGCGCCGACACGCTCATGCGGGAAGACAAAACGACTGACGCTGACTAAGTCATGGCCGCATTCAATGCGACCCGAATCGCTCCGCCGTGTCCTGCCGACTTGGCCTTCTTGCGCGTGTTGGCCATCGCCAGGCCGAGTGATTGGGCTTGGGACACGGCTGGAGCTATGTCCCTCTCACATCCGAATTCACGAATCTGAACGATCGCCTCGAGTGCGTCAGCTCAGCATTCTGTCGTATATTGTACTGATAAATAGGTGTATTGACGAACAGCTTCCGATTTGTCATACTCTTGCCCGTGTCGTACTGACAGCCATCTGGAAAACAGGAGGACAATGGGATGAAGATGAATCAGTATGTGACGTCGATGGAATGGGCGTTTGTCAAACGTGTTTTACGCAGCGGATATGGACTAGCCGCCGCATTGTCTCTTGCCGCGGCGGGCGGGGCCGATGCCAGTCTCGTGATCACCGGTGTAATCGACGGCCCGCTTGCTGGAGGGGTGCCCAAGGCGGTCGAGTTGTACGCAACTACCGATATCGCCGATTTGTCGTTCTACGGAATCGGTTCGGCAAACAATGGTGGCGGAAGCGCTGGCCAGGAGTTCGCGCTCGCCGGCTCCGCATCATCGGGGCAGTACCTCTATGTGGCATCGGAGTCAGAAGGATTTGTGAGCTTCTTCGGGTTCAGTCCGACGTTCACCAGCAGTACAGCATCGATCAACGGAGACGATGCGATTGAATTGTTCTGGAACGGCGGAGTCATTGATGTTTTTGGCGAAATCGAAACCGACGGTACCGGGCAACCGTGGGAATACACAGACGGATGGGCTTATCGAAAGCCAATGACGGGGCCGGATGGAAGCACATTTGATCTGGACAACTGGACGTTCAGCGGCATCAACGCGCTGGATGGCACGACATCGAATTCCGCGGCCGTGAACCCGTTTCCGGTAGGTACATTTTCCGCGGTTCCGGAGCCATCGGCGTTTCTCTTCACCGGACTGGCGTGCTTGTTGTTAGGAGTGCGTCTTGGCCTGAGCTGCTTCTGTTGAGCGTCTAACGGATAGATGCTGACTGTGCATGTCGACTGTGCCGACGTCGTTCGGACAATCGCTGCGATCAGTCATGGAGTTGGCAGTTGAAATGGAGCGTTGTACGATCGGAGAGATGAGCGAGTCGCGGGTGGTTCGCAGCTTTTTCTTTTGCCGTTGCTTTCACGATCACCCGCCGATTCATTGTCCACGGGAGTATGCCATCAACAGGAACATGCCATGAATGCGCCACTGGACCAGCTCGCAGAGTTTATCAAGAACTCGCGTTCGGTCGTTGCCTTCACGGGAGCGGGGATCAGCACCGAGAGCGGCATTCCGGACTTTCGTTCGCCGGGCGGAGTGTGGGCTAAGTATCAGCCGGTTTACTTTGACGAGTTTTGTGCCAGTGCCGAGGCTCGAGATCGATACTGGCAGCAAAAGTGTGAGGCCCATATTGATTTCGCGGATGCTCAACCCAATCGGGGGCATGCTGTGCTCGCTCAATGGGAGCAGCGAGGCATCTTGCGCGGCGTAATTACGCAGAATATCGATGGGCTCCACCAGATGGCGGGAAGCAAGCGGGTTTTGGAATTGCACGGTACGGCCCGGAAGGTAGTGTGTCTTTCTTGCCAGTGGATGGAGGATGCTGGTCCGCTGGTCGAACAGTATCAACGGACGGGGAAGGTCCCCGCGTGCCCGCAATGCCGGAGCGATCTGCGGAAACACGCCACGGTGTCGTTTGGCCAGATGCTCCCCGAGGAGGTGCTTGAGCAAGCGGTGAAATGGTGTCGGCAGGCGGATTTGCTGTTGGCGATGGGGTCGTCGCTAGTCGTGACACCAGCTGCGGACCTGCCCCGAATTGCCAGTCATCAGGGTGCGCGGGTTGTGATCATCAATCGGGACCCTACCCCATTGGACTATCTGGCGGATTTGGTATTGAATGCTCCAATCGGCGAGACATTGGACCGAATAGAAAGTCGGCTGGAGGCTGGATTGTGAAGCTGGTCAGCATTTCGTACGATAATGGCGTAGGAACGGTTTTGCTACTAAGCGATGGGGAGTTTTGCTGATGTTTCGAGCTATTGGACGTTTCTTTCGAGCTGTAGGGTACTTGCTTACTGGTCGCGTTGATCGAGCTCGGCAGGCGTTGAGCACGAACCCGGACGTCGTCCGTGCGACCTTTGATCGCGTCATCGAAGAAAAGAAGAAGCGGATTCACGAATACAAGGACGCCGTTGGCGCCATGATCGCCAATGAGGAAAAGAAAAAGACGGCGTTGAAGCGGTTGACGGACGAAGTGGAACGCTTGACGAAGCTGCGCGACGGCGCGGCCGCGATGGCTAGGAAGGTGGTGGAACGTCACAACGGCAATACGGAAGCGGTGAAGGCGGACCCGGAATACGCAAAGTGCCAGGCAGCGTATCAGGACTTCAGTTCTACATTGGCGGAAAAGGAGGCCCGCTGCAAGGAGATTGAAGACGACATCGAGCTCCTTGCGAAGAACGTCTCCGGCCACAAGACGCAGTTGGAATCGTTGTTGCGCGAATTGGAAAAGGTCAAGGAAGAAAAGCATTCGACGGTAGCCGATATTATGACGGCCAAGGAGGAGCAGGAGATCGCCGACATGCTGACTGGCATCAGCAAGGACCGCACGGCGGAGGAGTTACAGGAGTTGCGGGACGCGCGCGATTCGGCCCGGGCCAAAGCCCGCGTCTCACGTGAAATGGCCGGGACGGACACGAAGCGATCCGAAGCGGAATTTCTTGAATATGCTTCCAAGGCCACTGCCGATTCCGAGTTTGATGCGCTCATCGGTCTGAACCAGACCACCGAATCCGATGCTTCGGAGGGTGAGACGCCCGATCGAACTCGGATCCCTGAAGGTTAGGAAAATGGCCCTTCGATGGGTTGAGGTAATCCATGCCCCCAGCCAATAACTCGTTCTTTGCCCAGCTTGCCGGCATCTTCAATTCCGAGCAGGCTCGGGCGGTTGTGTTGTCGGGTAACGTCTATGATCTGTTCTTCGACGGCCAAGACTACGTCCCATTGATCACATATCTTTGCGGGAAGACAAAAACCGATCGGTTGATTCGGATTGTCTACGAGCTAAACGGTCCGATTCGAATTCTCGACGACCGCGATAAGCTGAAGAACGCGTGGATATCGTGGAAAGCCGGACTCGATCTCGATACGCTGTTGCTCAAGGGATTACGAGAAAAAGGCCAGAGCGAAATCGATCGATTGGGAGCCGAGTTTGACAAGCTGTTGATCGATGCGATTGGCAATCCATCGTTGGCGTTGGAAGTGTTGCGGCAAATGACGATCTGCTCGCGGCAGGCGCGCCTCACCAGCAACCTGATGATCTTCATCGAAGCCACGGACATGTTATTGCCCGCCGGCAACGGCGACATAGCCGGGTTGAATGATCGCCAGTTGCGGCGGATCAGTATTTGCCAGGATTGGTTTGGCGATCCGGCGTTCATGAGTGGCGGTGATTCAGTCTGTTTGATTGCCGAGTCCCGCAGTCAAATCCATCCGCGTATCTCGCGGTTGCCCCAACTGTTGTCCATTGAAATCCCCGCACCGGATACACAGCAGCGGCTGGAATACATCAATCATTTCGCAGAGAAATCGGGGAAGGCGCCAAAGTTATGGAGCACACGCGAGGAACTTGCGTCGCTGACCGCCGGTCTATCGATTCACGCCGTCCGCCAACTGCTAGCTGGCTCCACGTATACGGACCAGCAACTGACGCCCGTGGATCTAGTGGCTAAAGTTGAGCAATTCATCCAATCACAAGTCGGTGAGGACGTTGTGGAATTCAAGAAACCCTCCCACACGTTAGAGAATGTGATTGGTTTTACCAAGCTGAAAACATTTATTCGCAAGGAACTCTTGCCTCGGTTTCGTGCTGATCGAGACAAGGCGTTGTCAGGAGCGGCGATCGCCGGACCCATCGGTGGCGGCAAGACGTTTATTTTCGAGGCGGTGGCGGCGGAGATGGGCGTGCCCGTATTGGTGTTGAAATCGATCCGCAGCCAATGGTATGGTCAGACCGATGTGATCTTCGAACGCTTGCGTCGTGTCCTTGAGGCGCTGGAAAAAGTCGTCATCTTCGTCGACGAAGCCGACACGCAGTTCGGTGGCGTTGGTGAAGGGACGCATGAAACCGAACGACGCTTGACAGGCAAGATTCAAGCCATGATGTCGGATCCTCGCTTGCGTGGCCGCGTAACGTGGCTGCTGATGACGGCGCGCATCCACCTGCTTTCGCCCGACATTCGTCGTCCAGGACGCGTCGGCGATTTGATTATCCCCGTGCTCGATCCGGAAGGAGAGGATCGACTGGAATTCATCCGGTGGATTCTCCGAGCGGTGCTGCCAGAATTTACCGACGAAGACACTGCGGCGATGGACGAGCTGACACAAGGATACTCGTCCGCCGCATTCGCCTCGCTACGTTCGCAACTGAAGGCC
>JAGQPD010000394.1 GCA_020426865.1 Planctomycetales bacterium | reverse complement strand
CGCGGGAATAACCGGATGCAGTACCTGTTTCTCAATGGGCGGCATATTCGTGATCGATCCTTGGGGCACGCACTTGGCGAAGCGTATCGAGGGCTACTCCTTACGGGGCGTTATCCTGTCGCGTTTTTGCGGGTGGAAATGCCGTCCGAATTGGTCGATGTGAATGTCCATCCGACGAAGATTGAAGTGCGGTTTCAGGACAGCGGGACGCTGTACAGCGGCATGTTAAGCATGTTGCGGACACGGTTTTTGTCGACCGACCTGACGGCTCGAGTACGTTTGGAATCCGACCCATCGTCCGCTACCGACTCGGAATCTCGGCCGGATCCTGTCGACGAGCAGCCGTTTCCGCCGAAAGGAACGCGACGAGATGAAATCAATCGCTGGTTCGACTCACAGAAGACGCCGCAGGGAGGTTCCAGCGAGTCACCGTTGCAGCAAGAAGTTGCTCAGCAGGCCGAGTTGAATTTGGAGTATCCTCCCCGTCCTACGGGTGGAGCTGGTTGGCCGATATCTCGCCCAGGTGACTCTGGTGTGTCGCAGTCAGCGCTGCCGCATCGGGGAGTGCCCGAGTTCAAGCGGTTCGACAGCGGAGATCAGCGGAGCTCGTCACAGCCATTGGCTGGAGGAGCATCGCCGGGAGGTGGCCAGACACCAGTGAACCCGATGTCTCCGTCGGCCGTGCCAACAGCAAACGCGTCGGTTGCAGCGACATCGACGGGAACCCAGGCATTACAGCTGCACAATCGCTATCTCGTAACGGAGACCAATGATGGAATGATTGTGATCGACCAGCACGCGCTGCACGAGAGGATTCTCTATGAGCAGCTGCGTGAAAAAGTCCTCAGCGGTGTTGTCGAAAAACAACGGCTGCTGGTGCCTGAAACCGTACACCTGGCCCCTCGTGAAGCTGCCGCGGTGCTAGAGATTCAGGAAACGTTGGCACAATTAGGGATTGACGTCGAGCCGTTTGGGGGGGACACGGTGCTTGTCTCCTCTTACCCGGCGATGCTGGCAAATTTGAGTCCTGTCGATTTGATTCGGCAGGTTGCCGAAGACGCGGTATCCAAAGACCGGGCGCCGCAGCGACGTGAGTTGCTTGACGAGCTGCTGCATATGATTTCCTGTAAGGCGGCGATCAAGGCTGGCGACCGACTGACATCGGAGGAGATTTCGGCGTTGGTCGAACAACGAACGTATTTTCAGGACTCACACCACTGCCCGCACGGCCGTCCGACGTCGTTGTTGTTTACCAGGGAAGAGCTCGATCGGCGGTTCCAACGAACGTAAGTTCGCACAAATTGTTGGCGCAGACCGTCGCAAAATCCGCCCGCCTGTTTTAGAATTGAATCTGGCACAGATTCTTCAGCTGATTTGAACTCACGATGATCCTACTATGATTTGCGTATCGATCGGGCGCGGCCGCCACAAACACATGATTGCGGAACATCGGCACTTGGTTGAGCAGGGGGCCGAACTTGTTGAATTGCGACTGGATTACATCGACCGGGAAGTGAACGTCAAGCGTTTGGTCGTTGATCGTCCCTGTCCGGTGATTATCACCTGCCGACGTGAGGCCGATGGCGGCAAATGGCGCGGTACGGAAGAGGATCGATTGACACTATTGCGGATGGCGATTGCCGAAGGTGTCGATTACGTGGATCTGGAAGAAGATATTGCCGATTCGATACCGAGGTTCGGCAAGACCAGGCGAATTGTCAGCTTGCACGACTTTCAGAAGACACCGGATGACTTGGAGAAAATCCGTGATCGTCTGTGTCAATTGGATGCAGATATTGTGAAGATCGCGACGATGGCGAACAATCCGCACGACAATTTCCGGATGTTGAGGATGATTGCCAGCAGTCCGGTGTCGACGGTTGGGATGTGTATGGGCGAGATCGGCACGCCGTCGCGTTTGTTGTCGGGGCGATTCGGCGCGCCGTTCACGTACGCCACGTTTCACCACGAGCGGGCATTGGCACCTGGGCAGCTCAGTTTTCGTCAGATGCGCGAGGTCTATCACTACGATGACATCAATAGCGAGACTGAGATCTATGGAGTAATTGGTGACCCTATTGGGCACAGCCTGAGCCCATTGCTACACAACGCGGCGTTCCGACGCGAAGCGTTGAATAAGGTGTATGTTCCCTTTCGGGTGCCGGCCTCGCATTTGGATGAGTTCATTCGGGACTGCCGTGAACTTGGCGTGAAGGGACTGAGCGTGACGATCCCGCACAAAGAAGCAGTATTGCGGCATTGTACGCGTGTCGACGGGGCGGTGAAGGGAATTGGCGCGGCCAACACATTGGTCTTTGAGGATGGTGAAATTGTCGGTTGGAATACCGATTATCGTGCGGCGATGATCAGTCTGGACCGCGAGTTGAAAACGCAGGAGCGGCCGACGCCATTGGCCGGCCATCAGGCGCTGGTATTGGGAGCCGGTGGGGCGGCGAGGGCTTTGGCGTTTGGCCTGCGGCGGCGCGGCGCGGATGTAGTGATCTGTAGTCGCACGCGACAGCGAGCGGAGAAGTTGGCCAAAGACATCGGATGTCGGGCCTTGGCGTGGGATGACCGCTCGAAAGTTAAAGCTGAGGTTGTGATCAACGCCACGCCCATCGGTATGCACCCCAACGTCGATGAGTCTCCGCTGGACAAAAACCACTTAAGGCCCAATGCGATCGTCTTTGACACCGTTTATAATCCCGAGCAGACGTTGCTGATCAAGCAGGCCAGGAAGCGGCCGTGTCGTGTGATTACCGGAGTCGAGATGTTTGTTGGCCAAGCCGCACTCCAGTTCAAACATTTCACTGGCATGGACGGGCCGGTCGATTTTATGCGCGAGCAGATGAAGCGGGCGATCGGTGCCGTGAAGTATTGACGGGGTTATTGAACTTGGGCCGCTAAGGAATGGTGTCGCCACCACGGACGCATGCAGATCTTTCTCATTGGTTGGGGAGCGACGGGGAAATCGACGGTCGCTCAAGCATTGGCCAAGTCGCTCCGATGGCATTGGGTCGACACGGACGTGTTGATCGAAGAGACGGCTGGCAGTTCCATCAAGCACATCTTTTCCGAACGAGGGGAATCCGGATTCCGCGAGCTCGAAGCGAAGATCTTAGAGGAGGTCGTCCAGGGAGATCATCGCATTGTGGCGTTGGGGGGCGGGGCGGTTGTTCGTGAGACCAACCGGCAAATGTTGCAAGATCGCGGACCGGTGGTGTGGTTGACTGCCTCGGTTGACGCGATTGTGGATCGAGTTCGCGCTGATGCGATGTCAAACTCACGCCGGCCCGCGTTGACATCACTTGGTGACCGAGAGGAAGTCTCGCGTGTCTTGCAACAGCGATTGCCGATCTACCAACAGTGCGCGACGCTCGTTGTGGACACCGAGGGCAAGTCGCCGGATATGATTGCCGAAGAGATTCTTGCCGCCCTCGACCTGACGGCAGCATAGATACAAGGACGCAAAGCATGTTGGCGCGGGTCGTGTTGTTTTTTGTCGGGACGTTTGTCGGTGGGCAAGTCAATCGTGGCATCTATCGTTTGGCGTGGGTCCGCCGCGACATTGGGCCCTGGTCGCGCCCGGCCGAAGGCGCGCCGCCACGGGTGTGGACCGATCGGATTCCCGTCATTGGGTGGTGGGGCCTGCGCCGGGAAGTTCCCCTGCATGGGCGACGTTTTTGGATACGTCCCATGTTGATCGAATTGGCTTGCGGGTTTGCCTTGCCATGGTTGTACGTCTGGATCGTTGAACAACAGCGGATCGAGTTGTCAGACTCGGCAGTTCCGTTCGGTTGGCTGCTGTTCAAGTTCACGGTATTTGCCGTCTTGTTTACCTTGATGTTGATCGCCACGTTTATCGATTTCGATGAAAAAACGATCCCCGATGAAATAACGGTGACCGGGGTTCTGTTGGGATTGTTGGTGGCTGTGACAGCCAACATAACACCGCTCTCCACGACTGACGGAAATCTGCACGCGTATGCTCCAGATGTCTGGCCAGCCGATTTTGATCGGCGGTGGGGGATTGTGCTCGGTCTGGCGATGGCACTCGCATGGTGGTTGGCCGTGGTCCCAAAAACGTGGACAACACGTCGTGGCTGGAAGAAGGCCTGGCAGTATCTTGGGGCCAGCATTGTTCGTCAGCGGATTTGGTGGAGCGTATTAGGAATCGTTGCGACGCTGGTCCTGGCAGGATACCTGCGAGGAGGCGATTACTGGCAGAACACGTTCAGTTCGCTCGTCGGGATCACGTTCGGCGGTGGCCTGGTTTGGGCCGTGCGGATCATCGCCGGTGTCGCTCTTCGCCGTGAAGCAATGGGGTTTGGCGACGTGACACTCATGGCCATGATTGGCGCTTTTTTGGGTTGGCAGCAGACGCCGGCCATCTTTTTCTTTCTGGCCCCCTGCTCAGCGGTGTTGATCGCCATCGTCCAGAAACTGGTCACGGGGCACAGCGAGTTGGCTTTTGGTCCATACTTGTGCGTTGGCGCAGCCTGGCTTGTTCTCTATTGGCCATCGTATTGGACGCGATTTGGCGAGCCGATCTTTGCCATGGGGGGGTTCGTGCCAGCCGTGATCGGCGTCTGCTTGCTGCTCATGGCGGGGATGCTTTTTTTGCTCCAAGGTGCGAAATCACTGTTGGGGTGGACCGACGAAGAGTAAACGCTGGCACGTCGTTGTGCTGCTAGCTTGCGAGGACCCGTCCAACTGATATTGCGGGACTTCGAGTCCCCTGCTACGCTCCGGCACACTTTTCTTGGGGAGAAGGTCCACGGTGCGGAAACAATTGCTGCCAATTCTGTTGTTACTGTCAGTCCTGTTGGGGACAGGATGCCGAAAAGGTGGTGGTTTGCGCATGCCGTGGCAACAAAACAACTCTCCATGGCAGAATCCTGCCACGGCGTCCAACTCGACGCCCTCGAATCCAGCTTCCAGTGAGAGTCTGTCGCAACTGGCCGATTTATTACGGCGTCAAGACGCACAATCCCAACTTTCGATTACACAGCGGCGAGAACTGGAGCGATTGACTGAGCTGCAGCGAGAAACGCAGCAGCAACTTGCTGTCAATCAACAACAGAAGCAGGTGGAGCAGCTCAAGCGGTTGCAGGACCAGGCCGCGAAATTACGTGCCCAGCAGCAGGAGCTGGAACAATTTGAAGAGTTACGTCGACGTGCGTTGCAGATGGACGAAAACAACCGCGACCTGCATACACAGTTGGCGCGATCCGAGCAGGAGCGGCGGTTGGTGGAGGACCAACTGAAGTTGTTGCAGACGCAATTGTCGGAGTCGAGCAGCCAATTGGCCAATGCCTTGCGTGCCAAACAGGAGTCGGACACTCGGATGCAAACGCTGCAGGCCTCCAATACACGGCGAGGTAGTGCAACGATCACCGCCAACAACAGTCTGCGGCAAAGTTTGTCGGCTGTCTCGATAGCCGGGATATCGGTGCGGCAAGACGGTGATGTGATTCGCATGGAGCTGCCGTCGGATCAGTTGTTCCAGCCACAGACGGCGACAATTCGACCGGAGGGGTTGGCATTGATCAATCAGGTGGCCGCTGCGATTGCGAATCATTATCCACGGCAAGTTGTGGGGGTTGAGTCACACACGGACAATGGCCCGATCTCGCCGGCATGGCGAAGCAATCACCAGTTATCGGCGGCGCAGGCGATGGCGGTTTTTGATCAGTTGACACAACAGTATCAGTTTGGCACGCGCCAGTTGTTCGTATTGGGACATGGCCCCAATTATCCCATTGCGTCGAACGCGACCCCAGCTGGCCAGCAAAAGAACCGGCGCGTCGAGGTCGTTATTTACCCGGAGACGGTCGACCAAGCCAGGTGATTTTCGGCTCGAATTGTCAGATTCGAGTACGCGACTTGTGTAGCGGTTATAGCGATCGTGTCAGCCCATTCCCCGCTGCGGTGGGTGGGCTGCTCGCGATATTCTCCCTCGGGTCCGTCATTTCACCGCCGTCGCGGTGACTCTGCGACCTATATTTTCTTGCACGACCATGCCATTGGCAACATGAGCACGACGTGCATGCGACCAATCATCCCCGCGACGAGTTTACCATTATGACTCAGAATTGTACGCAAGTCATTAACGATCACATGCGTCGACTACGTCGGCTGCGGATTACGTTGATCGCCGGGGTGACCTTCAATCTCTTTTGGATCGGCTGGTGGGTTCCGGCGCGCGCGCGTGTCGAGCGCGAACGATCTCGGATTCTGGCTGAGGAAACGGTTCGGGTGTGTCGTGAGGCACGCCAGAATGCGATGGGCGTTGGGCAGAGTGATGCAAACGAGGGTGCGTCCAGTAGTGCTGACGACGAACTTTCGGCCAATTTGCCGCTACCAAAGGACCGCGGTTGGGACATCAAGTCGCCCGACACGGCCTTGCTGTGGAGCAAGTTGTTCATGGAGCCGGCGCAGTTGGCCAGGATTTCCGACGACGAACTATTCTCGTTTCCCGATAATCGCAACTATCAGTATACGTATCGGACGGAGGGTCGCATGGCGATCGCGGATCAATTGGAACTCGCCAGCCGTTCGGACGACCACTTCCGAGATGTTCCGTACGTTTCCTTGCGATTGATGAATTGGTTGTGCAGTCCTCATGGATCGTGGAAAGCCACATCTCAGGCGTGGAGGCAGGCAGCGGAGTCGATCAGCATCGAAGTCGCATCGCGCGCGAGCGTCCATGACATCGACGTCGAAAGCGAAGACGTGACGATTCGAAACGACGAGCTATCCCCGGTGGCGGTGAGCTTCTTGTTGGATGGCGAGATTGTCACGTTGCAGCCGGGTGAAAGTCGGATCGTTCCGGCCGGATCGGATTATGTCGTCCGTTTCGACCGCGGGGACGATTTCGGCCCCGCGTTGGAGAGCGTTTCGGCCGGCGAGCACGTATTCGCTGTCGATGAGCACGGATGGCGACTGGAGGCCCGCGAGCGATAGGGCAGCAACCCGAGCGGTGCGGCGTCAATGTTCGTCTTATTTCGGCAGTGTGTTACGGGGAATTACCGGCACCGTGTCGGCTTTTTCGGTTTGTGGAGTTGCCGCGTCTAAATGTTCCAAAGTCTGTGGTTCGGGTGCGGTAATTTCCGCTGGCACATCCGAAGGAGAGTTAGTGGTAGTTTCCGTTCTGCTGGGAACCACGTTTTTGGGGAGCCTCGGGACGCCAGGTAGGGTTTCCGGTGCATCGGGTGCGACATTGATTTCCGTTTGGTTTGCATCGCTAGACGGAACAGGAGCGGCCATGCGATCGGGCTGCAAGATCTCTGCTTCCTCGAGCGAGTGTGTTGGTGGGGTGGCCGCGTTGGGAGTGTTTTCTGGCGTTGGTTCCATGATGGAGGGGACGGGTGCGGGCATTTCGGAAACGACCTGGTCGTCCCACGCAGGGGCCAGCTCCGGGGCTTCGCCGACACTGCAGAGTTGAGTGCCGGTGTCGGTTGTATCGAGTTCATGTTCGTAGCGGAACATCGGAAGTCCCAGAACCTTGAAGCGGACGACGTTGCCAACTTCCGACTGACAGCGGATATGACCGCGGGTCGTGAATAACTTCAACTCGTGACGCACGTAAGTCTTACGACCGTCACCGCATGCCGCCACGGCATGATCACCACAAGACGTACAGGAGGACGATCCCGTGCCCCAGAGTGCTTCGGCATCCATGCCACAATTGCCCCACGCCGAGCAATAGGCATAGGTCCCACAGCCCCGGTTTACCGAGCAATGTTCATAGCTGCAACCCGCTGATGCCATCAGGAGTGCCATAATCGCGCCACAGCGAACAGTTCTCGTCCACCTACGGACGATTTGGAACGGTTTGACTTGTTTGTATGTTCGTGTCATGTTCAGCGGCTACCCGTATGGTAAGATATATTGCGTTGGTTAGGGTGGAACGGTTTGTATATGCTGTAGGTCGTCTAACGCCAGGCGATCAATTCAGCACTTGTCATCGTTGCCACAAAAACGACACAACGGTAGCCTTCGTCACGATAGATGCAACGGGATTGTGCGGCATGACAGCAAGAACAGGAATACTGCGCACAACCGCGTTAGCTTCACGTTGCTAGCCCGGTTGCGACGGTCGTATCATCCATACCGTGCCGATTCCCTGCCGTTTGGGGGGTTACGCACCCGCGGAACCGTCCGCCGATTGTCCAGCCGAGGCTGCCATCGGCTCCGGTGCCGCCGCCATCGGCAGGCTAGATCGCTTGACATTCGCGTTCAACTGGTGCACCAAGTAGCAATAAGCGAGTGTCGACAAAAATGCCATTGCAAAGCTAGCAGTCGAAAGGAAACTGCCCATTGCCTCGCCTTTCCCGGCCGCCCAAAGCGATAGCGATATCCCAAGAATCGCCAATGACGCGAGCAGGTAGAGTACATGTAACGTGCGTCGCGCCTGATGGGCAAGCACTGACACGCGGGTATTGATCATTGCCAGGTCACGGAGGTTGCGAATATCAGCCTCGGGCAGATAGGAAGGCAACAGCGGGCTGGTGCGGGGTTTTCTCCGCCGTTCGATACGGTCCTGTGAGGATGTATTGTTGACGTCTGTTGCACCGGCTTGTCCTGAAATTTCCGGTGTACGTCGCTGTTGCCTTGGTGGTTGGTCGCTCTTCTCTTCCGGTTGGTCTCGTTTCAGCAATTGGGCCATGTATGCCCTGGTTGCTTCCTCGTGTTGGCTCTCCCAGTCGGCGTCGCTCCCCTCAGCCTCAGCGTCCTCCGCCATTTGGATCAAGGAATCCAATTGGTCAAAATTGGCGGGCGAGCGACCATGCATCGGCTCCCAGTCAATCGTTTCGATGTTGGCCTGAGCTTCCCGACGGTCGACCGGTTCGACGTACTGCTCAAGATGCTCATTCCAGCTGGCGATTACGTCGTCCTCATCGTCATTCGTGCAATCCCCAATCGACGACCATTCGGCACATTCCATACAATCGGCCAGCAGTTCTTCGGCGGATATTCGTGGGTATCGTTCGTCCGCATTATTCTCGGAATCGTGTGCGTTTCCGCGAGATCGATCGTCGTGGGGAGATGACTTCGTCATGGCAATACCGTTGTTGTGACGCAAGACTCAATGGCCTGGGATGGCTGCAAGCCGTGCCTGGCGAAACGA
>JAGQPD010000393.1 GCA_020426865.1 Planctomycetales bacterium | reverse complement strand
GGGGGCAACGTATATCATACTATCGATCCGATCGAGAATGCCACCGTGACCACGAATAAGTTGCCCCATATCCTTGATCTCCAGATCTCGCTTGATGACGCTGATCGTCAAATCGCCCAATTGCCCGCCGATTCCGACGATCAAGCCGATGGCCACCAGGTCGACCGCACCAAAATGGGGGAAAGAATAGCGGACCATCCACGGGAGAGTTAGTGACACTAGTAAGGCGCCGATTGCGCCTTCCCAGGTCTTCTGGGGACTGATATTTGGGCGCAACTTATGACCCCCCAATAACTTGCCGGACGTAAACGCGGCGACGTCGTTGATTTCCACGGCGAATAACAGGTACAGTATGTAGCCGTACGCGTGCTTCGAATTACACAGGAATGTCAAGTGGCCGAACATCCACCCCATGTAGATGAACCCGACAATTGCCAGGGCCATCTTTGCCAGGTATCCGTCGGTGCGGTCCCGCACGATGGGGACCAACAGAATCAGGCAAATCGCGTATACCGGCAATGCCATAAACACGCCGTACCAACCGGGAGTGTGAATGCGCGGATCCGTCATGCAGGCTGCTACGCTGACGGTTGCCATCGATCCGATCACCACGAACATCATAAAGCGTTCTTGGATCAGGCCGGTGGCGCGCGCATACTCGATAAACCCGCCTAACCCCAGCAAGCCAAACAACACCATACTCGGAATTCGCCCAGCAAAAATTGTCAACAAGACGACCGGGATCATGACCAGCCAACCACAGTATGACGCCCAGGCGTGCCCGACATCGCGCTTGGTGAGAAGTTTCATGCCCCCGATCGCCAGTCCGCCGGCAGCCAGCAGGATGACGGCTGCCATGAAATAGCCGCGAAAGATCGGACTGGCCCAAGCTGCAGGTGGTGACATGAAGATGGCTCTATAGTTGTGGATTTCAATGTGTTTCCGCAAGCTTGTCAACCGAGCTGTCTCATGATCGATCGCAAACGCACGGCGATGGTCTGCACGCAGCCGATAATGACGATGATGTGTGTCCAATCGAGCAGCGTCAAACCTGCGAATGTCGAATTCGTGCCTCGGCGCATGAGTAGCCAAAGGGTCGCCCAGGCCCCCACGTTCAAGGTTACCATCCGCCATGGTTTAGTCATCAGGCCACCAAACTGACGACCCACGCTCAAGGCCTGACCGAACATTCCGACGTAGGCCGTCAGGACGGCCATCAGCGCCGCCCAATATCCGCCCCATGGCGATGCCAGGCCACTATGAGCTACCCCCACGAAGATCAACACGTCCGAAATGCGGTCCGGCAACTCGTTGTATATTTCCCCCTGTTTGCTGGCCACGCCAGCAGCGAGTGCCACCATACCGTCCAACATGTTCAGCCACAACCTTACGTAACAAAACAAGACCGCCGGAATCAACAGCCATGGCCAGCGGCCGGATTGCCAGAAGCAGATCGCCGCGATCGCTGAAGCGCCGATCGATGACAGTGAGACCGTATTGGGGTGTATCCTGGCCGCGACACAGAACTCAACGGCCAAGTGAGCGGTGCGTCGAAAAATCTCCGCTATTGGACGTCGTGAACTGGGCGAGTATTCGGGCATGTTCGCTGCTGCTCGTTCTCAAAACGCGATGAACTGACAGTTTGATTGTACTGCATAGCGCCCTCGGCGGGAAATCGGGCCGTGCCGCTTCGCCGACCGCTTGCCGCAATCTGCCCCCCAACCAACCACGCCGGCTCGGATTGACGCCGGCCGGCTCGGCGTACGACAATGCCTCTCATGGGTGCTATCAAACCGCCTTCGAAAGTATTGTTGTTGATTGCCGCCAGCAGTCGCTACCCGCAGGCGCTGCAATGGTCCGTGCAGCGAGCACGGGAGACATGGGGTGAGATTGGAAGGCTCAGCGAGGCGTTCGTGTTCGAAGATACCGACTACTACGCATCGACGATGGGCAGCGGCTTGTTGAAGCAGTTTATCGTGTTGGCCGAACGCGTCGATCCTGGCCGATTGGCCTCGATCAAGTGCCTGACCAACCAATGGGAAGAGGAATATTCGCAGCTTTCCGCGCATGCCGAACCACGGCCGTTGAATCTCGATCCCGGGTACCTCACCGAGGCGAAATTGATTCTGGCCTCGACCAAAGACCACTCGCATCGAATTTATCTATCCGACGGAATCTACGCCGAGATCACGCTGGACTACTACCATCGCGCATGGCGTGCCCAACGGTGGACCTATCCTGACTATTTGCGCGAAGATTACCAACGATTCTTCACGAATTGTCGGGATTATTTAAGGCAGTTGCGAGGCCAGTCCTAAGGCGACGTACTTGAGTTGTTTTAATTCGATTCGTTGGTCAGGTCTCCGGCCGCTCGCGTGAATAGAGACACGAATACGTTGATGTCGATCGTCTCCTCGTGGAAGTGTACGGAACCATCGCCGTAGAGGAACACCGCACCGTTGGCATGGAAACTGTAGATTTCGTCGTAGTTGGTGCAGTTAATTCGGGTTGTGATGCCGCAATCGTCGTTTTGACGGGCACCCACGACGAAGTAGGCGCGGTCGTCGGCCCAGCGAAATCCGTTGGGGATGTCGTGCTCTTGTGGGACGCCGCGTTTGAAGTGCGCGGGCCGACCGGCATCTTCGAACATCATGAACGATTTGGAAAGCCCGTCCTTCACCATGGGCGTGGTCGTGCGGTCGTCGAAGATAATATTGCGTAGCGGCTTGGGCGAAAAATCGCTGGCCAGTTCTTGCGGAGTTCCCCGTGGGTCAATGACACGTGCGTGGTTGGCTAGGAAATTGTGCTCGTCCACCGTAATCGCTACGCACGCTGCATAGTCGGACACCCAACGGGACTGCCGCATCGGTGCGGACGGACAAAGTAGCAAGGGAATATCGACCTGGGTGGCTGTGCGATTGTCTTTGGCATTCCAGTGTTTCGTGAGATCCAAAGCGTCGCCGGCCGCCTGCTCGTCGTAATACGCCAAGAGGAAATTGTGGACGTTGTGTTTGGCTGGTGCTGGTGCGCCCGCTGCATAGATCCCACGCGCAACCCCTTGCCACGCCGGTGTGTAGGCCAGCGGGAATTCCCCCTGAGCACTCTCGTAGTTCAAGATCGCCAGACCAATCTGCTTCATGTTGTTGATGCACTGGATTCGCCGAGCGGCCTCTCGGGCCGCATTGACCGATGGCAACAACAAGGCGATCAATAGGCCGATGATAGCGATCACGACCAGCAACTCGACCA
>JAGQPD010000392.1 GCA_020426865.1 Planctomycetales bacterium | reverse complement strand
TTGACTCGGCAGGACGCTCGCAGCTACCTCTACCACACTGGTGGCCGTCACCGACATTTTTTTGTGCGGTTCGTAGACTGCAAACGACTGGGTGTGATTGCCAAAATAGTCCCTGCGTCGTAACCTATCTGAAGGTGACGGATGGACCATCAGCCGGTAGCTCATGCAACGCTGATGGTCGGACGTCCGCGGCTCGAGATGCACGAGGTTATGACTGAGTGCCACCGGATCGCTGTGGAAATACCGCGTGGTATGACTGATTTCGTAGCGTATCATGGCCGCTTACTCTTGGTCGATCCATGCCGAAGGAATCTGCGAAATCTGGACCGACGGAACCGCATGGACCAGGTACCGGTGCGTGATCGCGTCCGACAATTTCGGCAACTGTTGGTCCAAGGTGGTCAACAAACGCCCCAGGTGGCTCGACTCGCCTAACTCGTGCAACTCCGACAATTGATGGACGTTCGCGACCCTGACCGCATGCAAAATCGACATTGCCAATTGTTGTTCCGAGGAATATGAAGGTTGCGAATCCAATCGTGGCAAGGCAGCCGCATGGTCGCATAAGAGCGACAATTGGTAAACGACGGATCGGGGATTGGTTTCGTCGGTCAAGATCAGGTCAAGCACGGAAACCAACTGGATATTGGACAGATAACGAGAGCGGTAGGTCATCAAACTATCAACGATTTCCAACACCGCTTCGAGGAGGGGCGGGTGAAGTTGGTGCGCATTGCCGAGCGAATGCAGTAGCAATTGTACGGTTTGCCATGCACGTTCCAAACGGCGGCCAAGATCAAGAAATCGCCATCCCTGGGTCCGTGTCATGCTTTCGGACGCCAGACCGCTGAACGCCGACAAGTCGATCACCAGCGAATTGAGCATTGTCAACAGTGAAGTCAGTGCCGATTCACCCGGTGCCACCGGCGTCAATGTCTGATCGATGCGATTCATGATCCGCCAGGTATCGAGCGAAAGGCGATCGCGCACCAAGGAGGCGGTGCGAATCAAGTCGTTCAACATCGACCGCAGATTACCGGGATGACTTGGGTCAGTCACTGCCTCTGGCAGGTCCTGACTGATACGCTTGACGATTTGCTCGCGCATCCCTTCCACAACGTAGCCGGGTTCGATCTGCCCAGATTGCGCCAACACACGCAGCAGAGCCGGTAACTCCACGATGTTGTCGGGGTCCAATTCACTTGTTAGACGCAGCGATACGGTCCGCAGCAAGCGGGCGGCGGCCTCCGCTCGTTCCAGTTGCCGTCCCACCCAAAACAGATTGTCGGCGACGCGACTGGGTAGCTCCGCACCGCCACGCCTGAGCTCGGTGGACTGACTGAACTGATGCAACAGTGTAACTTGCCGCACCGGTCGATCGGCAAGGACCCACAAGTCCTTACTCCCTTCCGATCGTCCTTTGGCTTCATCGACCGTGGAGGAATGTGGCAAGCGGATCAGGCCACCTTGCATGACATGAAAGCTGTCGTTTCCGCGGACGGCATAGCCACGGACGACAAACTGCGCCGATTCCAAACCTTGACGTCCTAAAGAAATCGTCGAGGATTGGACGATTCGCTCTTGAGCCACGTATCTTTGCGGGCAAGAGCGGATCGTCGTGTCAAAGTCATCACGAGATAATGCGTTTAGTTGCACCTCATTCACAAAATTCCCGCGACGGCGAAATGCCGGCTTGATCCAAAGTTGATCGCGGTTCGCCAATACATATTGTAGCGCCTGCGAGTCACCACACCACCACGTTGCGACATTGGGAATCGCGAGTGCCTCGCCCAGCAAATGTTCGGCCAATCGAGCCATAAACGGCAGAAACGCTGGCGATTCGACTAGACCACTGCCGAGCGGGTTGGTGACCGCAATGTTCGCGTTGCGGACCGCTTGCAACAATCCGACGACCCCTAGGGAAGATGATGTCGGAATTTCCAGTGGATCGCAATCGTCGCTGTTCGGCCGACGCACAATCACGTCTACCGGCATGAGACCACCAAGTGTCTTCAGCAACACCTGGGAATCTCGCACCGTCAGGTCTTGTCCTTCAGCAAGCAGGTAGCCCAAATACCGCGCGAGATAGGCTTCTTCAAAGTAGTTGCGATGCTGGGCGCCCTGGCTGAGAATGACGACCCGCGGATTCTCACGATGATGTTGTGCCAGCCCCTGACATAGTTCGCGAAGCGCTATGAATGCCGGTGCCAGTCGTTCCACCTGACAATGATGAAAAGCGCCTGGCAGCATCCGCGAAGTGACGAGCCGGTTTTCCAACGCGTACCCCATCCCCGACGGCGCTTCGGTGCGATCTGCCAATAGCCACCAGGTGCCGTCTGGCGACCGAGCCAAATCGGCGGCATAGATCTGCAATCGATCACGGTCGACCGCATCGTCGAAACAAAAACTACGCTGAAAACCGGGATGCCCAAGCACTAATTCTGGTGGTATAAGCGATTGTTGCAACAACTGTTGCGGGCCATAGATATCCTTGAGTATGAGATTCAGCAGGCGAGCTCGCTGCTCCAAGCCCCGTGACACCAGCTGCCAATCGGCCGCCGAGACAACGACCGGCAACGGGTCCAACTGCCAAGGTCGGCGGCGGTCTGTGCCGGTACCGTAGGCGACGTGTGCCAGGCTATTTTCGTGAACCAACCGCTGCGCCTGCTCCCAGCGCAAGTTGAATTCGTCAATTGTCAGCGTCCCCAACGAATCCCAAAATCGCTTCCAAGGGGCACGTAATTGGCCCGGAGTCGAAATCAGTTCATTGTACGCGCCGACATGTGCTTGATGCTGCGACGCCAACGAACTCAGCGATACCGCCGAGGACGATGGTGTACGCGGACTCAACGCCTGCATGTCTTTCCCCGCCTCAGGTCCAGCGTCAATGGAAACTCGGACGACACATCGGCAGCCCATTCCGTGAACGGCCCCGGCGTGTGTCCCATACAAAAGAACCGTGATGCCCTGCGGCTCTCAGCTTCATACGCATTTACCGGAATCGCTTCCGGATTCAAACCGCCTGGGTGACCCACATGATAGCGGCAACCGCCCAGCGAGCGACGCATCCATGTATCGACCAGGTCCAAAACCAACGGCTCATCCACCGGAATCGTGGGATGCAGACAACTGGGCGGCTGCCAGGCACGATAACGCACCCCCGCGACAAATTCTCCTTCTGTGCCCGTCGAATGCAGCGGAATTTTTCGGCCGTTACATAACAGGATATGACGTCCGTTCGACATTCCCCGGACCTTAACCTGTAACCGTTGGACGGAAGAATCCACAAAGCGTGCCGTTGCACCCCCTGCTGGTTCTTCTCCCAGGACGTACCAGGGCTCGATCGCGGTTCTCAATTCGACATGAATTCCCCGGTTTTGGATTTCGCCGATGAAAGGAAATCGAAATTCATAGTGGGGTTCAAACCAGCTGGCCTCCAGGGGAAAACCTTCTTCATACAATTCTTCAATGACATCTTCAAAATCCTGCTGGATAAAATGCGGCAACAACCAGCGATCATGAATCGAAGTGTTCCAGTCAACCAGATTCGGTTG
The DNA here is from genome assembly GCA_020426865.1 of Planctomycetales bacterium. Taxonomy (GTDB): domain Bacteria; phylum Planctomycetota; class Planctomycetia; order Pirellulales; family Pirellulaceae; genus JAGQPD01. The sequence goes on along the minus strand of JAGQPD010000392.1, from coordinate 1,450 downwards.
ATAAGGTTTGTTCCAGAAGCGGGCGACCAGTGCGCGGAGCAGCAGTTGTTGCGTCAGACTCATTTGCCAGTGTGGAGGCATCTCGAACCCGCGAAATTCCACCAGCCCCAGACGTCCCGTCGCACTGTCAGGAGAGTAGAGTTTATCAATACAAAACTCGGCGCGGTGCGTATTCCCTGTCAGATCGACCAGCAGATGCCGAAAAACACGATCAACGAGCCAGGGGGGAACATCGCCTTTCTCGGGAATCTGTTCAAATGCAATCTGCAATTCGTAGGTTGCATCACGCCGGCCTTCGTCCACACGCGGGGCCTGACTGGTCGGGCCAATAAACCGCCCGGAAAAGAAATAGGAAAGTGAAGGGTGGTTATGCCAGTAGGCAATCAGACTTCGCAGCAGGTCCGGTCGTCGTAAGAAGGGACTGTCGTGCGGAGTGTAGGAACCCATCACGATGTGATTTCCCCCACCGGTGCCGGTATGCGTTCCGTCCAGATCGAACTGCTCCGTCCCCAGTCGCGAGTGCCGTGCGTCTTCGTAGACACCGGAAGTGATCTCAACCAGTTCCTGCCAGTTCTGTGCCGGTTGCACGTTGACTTCAATCACGCCCGGATCAGGGGTGACTTTAATGTGTTTCAAGCGGTAATCGCTGGGCGGAAGGTACCCTTCCAGAATAATGGGGATATCCAGTTCTTCTGCCGTCTGTTCGATCTTTGCGATCAGTTCCAGATAGCTTTCGAGACGGTCCACAGGAGGCATGAAAATATGCAGATTTCCCTCTCGCGGCTCAAAACACATTGCCGTGCGAATAATACCTGCGTTGTACGCAGGGACTTCGGCATCAGGCGGTGTTTCACGATGTGGTTTCTCAAGAACGCCGCCTCCGCCGGCCCGCTGGAGAACCTGATGTTGCACTCGACCAACTGATTTATGTGCGGTTCTCTGAAATGCGGTGTGCTGACTCAATTGTTCGTAATCGGGCAGCGCTTCTGTCTCTTCAAAGGGGACTACCGGCACTGGCGAATATTCACCCGTAACCGGTGCCAGCAGCGAGTCCAGGGGGAGACGCAGACCCATGGGGGAATCACCGGGTATCAAAAACAGATTCTCGGAACGAACGGGCCAATGACCGCTTCTCCAGCAAGGGACGTCATTCCACCACTGGTGCATTAACGGAAGCAGACAACCAACGGGAGAATCCAGCCCCTGCTCGAATACCCGTGCCAGGCGAATTCGTTCTTCTTCGTCTTCAAGGTCTGAATTGAAAACGTCGGCGTTCACGGCGAGCCGTCGCTCTTTCCAGAGATAATACATCGCATCCTCATAAGCGAGGACAGCGTGTTCGGGATTGACTCCCAGCCGCCGGGAAAATGTCTCCGCAAAAAGCTGCGCGTCTTTTATTCCCAGGCCGTTGTCCTGATCCGGATCGGCCAGCAGTCTGGAATTTTTCCAG
>JAGQPD010000391.1 GCA_020426865.1 Planctomycetales bacterium | reverse complement strand
CCAATCGAAAGCGCAGGAAACTTCTTGCGGAAATTGTAGGCCGACAGAAACAGCACACAGCCAAACAGAGCGTATCCCGAGTAAAAGGCACTATCGCGTAGTGCCTGGTGCTGGTGGTGTAACAACCATCCGGCAGCCAACATTGTTAACACAACATACGTTGTACTGCGAATTCGTCGCAAAAGAAAAAGGCGATTCCGTGCCATGGGTTTATAATCGTCCGTTGTGAGTTGGTTGGCAAATAACGAGTCGCTATGTGTCGTCCGTCTGATGCAACATCCTGTGTTATTTGTTGAGCCAAGTGGCAAGCAGTTCCAACTGATTGAGGTTCGTCCGCAGCATGGCGTCGTGTGGGCATGCCGACTGGCACGATGGCTTGCCTCCCAGCTCGTGACACAAATCGCACTTCGTCGCTTTCAACACTGGCAATTGTGTTTGGCGATCGACCATCACCTTGCCGGTGACGTCCCGAATCTGCACCATCGTGATATTGTTGTAGGGGCAACTGTTTGCGCACGTCGTGCAGCCGACGCATGTCGCATCGTTGATAACGACCGAGCCCGACTGTATATGTCGCGCAATGGCGCCGGTCGGGCAGCCGATCATGCATACAGGATCCACGCAGTGCATGCACGCGTTGGCGATCATCAGGTTTTCATACCGCAGTCCTTGGCGGATGAAGCGGGGGTTGTTGTCGTGCGTCTTGGCACATGCTCGCAGGCAGTCGTCGCAGCGAGTGCATCGTTCCAAATCGATCAACATCGTCTGCGTTCCGTTGAGTACGCGATGCTCCGACAAGAACTCGATCAACCCAGCGTCAATCTCCGCCGCCGGGCCACTCGATTGGTTCGTGCGACCGTCAGGAGGTCCCAACGCGTGCGGACGGTACGGCGACGATTCCAAAGGGGCAAGAATGAGTTCCACCTCGTCGGTCGGAAGGTGAGGAAAGACAAAGGTCTCCAGCAGGTTTGTCGGAATTCGCAGAATGTCGGTGTATCCAACGGAACGCAGTGAGTACTGCCACGGAATCCGTTGGCCCGTCTTCCAGGCGAAGACCAGCTCGGCAAGCCCGAAGGTCTGTCCTTTCCCCAAGTACGAAACCGTTCGGTGACCGCTGCCATAACGATGACTCAGTCGCGCGAATCCTGATCGAATCAGAATCAAACCGTCGGCGTAACTTTGTTCTTCGGCAATAACGGGTTCGATGGCAATCGGATCACTCGCTCCGGAACGAGTAACCTTGCGATACGCGGCGTGCCATTCGAATGTTCCATAACTGGCAAATTCCGTTGCCGCCGTGAACGACGGCAGGTGCTCATTTGGCACGACTCGCAACAACGGTGTTTCTCGTAGATGAATCGCCAGGCTGTTGCTGCGATAGAGCTCGTCGATATGCTCGCGAAGAGCGTTGTCGCGGCGCATGATATCGCGCAGTCCTTGCCAGCGGATCTCCAGCAGGGCCGCATCTTCTTCCACGAAGACAGTCGCCGAACGCGGGGCACGCGCAATCGCTCCCAGTTCACCAAAAAAACTCCCCGCCGTCAGTTGCAGCGTACCAAACTGATCGAGCACGCCCGGTACGTCTTGCAGGAATACGCGTGTGCCGGCTCCGGAATCTCTGGTGCCCAACGATGGTGACGAGCTCGTTCCCAGCGTAGCTCGGACCTCCGGGAATCGCGGTTGCCAAACCTGGTCGATGAGCGACTGCAACCATCCCTTGCGGGGACGATCGCTTCGCCCCAAGAGACTCGACGGCAGGCTTTGCAACACAACGCGCGCCGTCCCCCGCAAGATCAGAAAGGCACTCTCGCCAAACTCGCCTTCGCGAATCACGATGTCGCCCGCTCGGTATTGCGCTATTCGAGCATCGTTCAACAGAATGTCGTGTAGCGAATGACTCGAACTGAATCGAGACGCGTCCATCTTGCAGAACGGCTCGATTCGCAACAGCCGCTGGACGTCATCCGACGTCATTTCCGCGCCAAAGGGAACGTCCCACCGCTTGGGACGGTCCACTGATACATCCTTGAGCAACATCATGACTGTCAGTCCTTTGACGTGAACGAGGGCGGCTACCTTTGACTTTGATGACGATAAGCGTTGGGTGGAGGTACGATTGGATCGATTGCGGACAATCGCGTGCCGTCTTGCGTTTCCGCGAATTCATACGCCGATTCGCCCACGACCGCTGCCGCCGCCTCGAGTTCCTCACGATTGTTCAGTTTCAGCTTGACGCTGTTGACGGCTGCCAAGGCACGTTCCAGCTGCGGGTTGTTGACGTGCTGCTGGATCGCCGTCAGCTTCTTTCGTACCGTCGCGGCCAGCTTCGCGGACGTCAGTCCAAACGTCGATTTCTCCGTTGCCAACG
>JAGQPD010000390.1 GCA_020426865.1 Planctomycetales bacterium | reverse complement strand
GCTCGCCCTTCGGTGGCTGCTGGAAAACCCCTTCTCGGCGGGCGAACCTCAGCTGGCGGTCATCCGCCAAGATATTCTGGCTCGCTATCCTGGTTACACGGAATTGTCGGCTCGTGTCGCGGCGGCGCGCCGCGAACTAGCCGCCTTGCCAATCGCCAATGCGGCCGAAGAAGTCATGCAGCGTCAACACCAGCTGTCGTCTCAAATCGATGAGTGGACAACGGCCCAAGAAGTCATCTTGCACGAAATCGCCGTCCGTCGTGAACCAAGTCCGTTTCAGTTCCCGCCGCTACGGACGATGGCCGAAGTCAGGAAGCGACTGCCCGAGTCGACGATTGCGCTGGTATTCGTCACGACATCGACCAGCTCCTACGGATTTCTGCTCGATCAAAAAGACTACGCAATGTGGGAAGTCAAAGCCAACCCGTCGCTCCGCAAACAAGCCGTATCCTTCTTCCGAGAATTGGGGCTGAAGGATGCCAACGCGGTGATCAATCCTTCGTCGCTCGAGGAACATAAGTGGCAAGACTACGCACAGGAGTTGTTCAGCGGCTTGCTTCCTCACACGCAACATGGTTTTTGGAAGCGATTCGACGAACTCGTTGTTGTTCCCGATGGATGGTTGTGGTACTTCCCGTTTGAAGCGGTTCCTGTTGCCGGCGAGGACGACAATATGGCACCTCTGGTGGCTCAAGTCCGGATCCGCTACGCCCCCACGGTGTCGCTGATCGTCCCGGATGACCGTCCCATACAAGCGCTGCCCAAGACGGTCGTGATTGCCGGCTCACTTATGGGACGGGAAGACGAGAATGTAGTCCTTCAGCGAGCGACGGAGATTAGTGATGCGATTCCCGGCAGCGATGTGCTGCCCAATTCGCTGCCAGGTCCCAGCGGCTTGCTAAGGTCAACTTGGGACAGACTGATCGTGCTGCGCAACATCAACGACACGGCACGCGTTCCCTATGGCTGGTCCCCCGCCGCGATCGATAGCGGGCAAGCTGGAGCCGATTTGGGACGGTGGATTACGCTCCCCTGGGGTGGTCCGCAACAAGTCGTCCTGCCAGGATTCCACACAGCCGCCGAACGCGCCATGGGACGGGGCGCAGATGGCTACGAAGTCTTTGGCACCGTCTGCGGCCTGATGGCCACCGGAGCGCGTACGATCTTACTCGGCCGCTGGAATACCGGCGGACAGACAACTGTCGATATGGTACGTGAGTTTTCTCAAGAACTTCCCCATACGTCGGCGGCTGCTGCGTGGAGCCGCAGCGTTACGCTGGTCAGGAACGGCGAACTAAATCCCGACTTGGAACCACGCTTGAAAAAAACCACCATCACCGCCATGCGGAAGGCTGATCATCCATTCTTCTGGGCCGGGCAAATGCTCATCGATACCGGAGTGGAACCCAATCAGGAAGTTGCCGAGCCGAAGCCCCCCGCGGAGATGGATGGGGCCCCCATGCCGGTCGCCCCAGGCGAACCGCCCGCTGCCAACGACGGAGAAGCGGCCGTCGGCCTGGACGATGGTGCCCGCCAATAGTTGTCTCGCTGTGGCCCAAACTCACGGTCGCACTCCCGAGGTGACCGCACTACAATGTCGCATGGAGGACAATGACGATGCGAGAATCGGGGCATATTCGGTTTGTTGGCCGATCGATGCGTGTGCTTGTGCGTATGGCAATGGCAAGCATTACCTTCGCCATAATTGGCGATTTGCCGGAGGTGATGGGGGCACCATTGTCGCTGTCCATCGTCCGGGACGATGGTGCCGACGCGCAATCTGGCCGACCCATCTTGCTGCGGATTGGCGATGGCCAACTCAGCGATCCTTTGGAGTTGTGGTACCTGGAGGCCTATTGTCGATCGGATTCGACCGATGCTGATTGGGTTCAGCATACGGTGATCCCTCACCGCTGTGAAGTTCTGGAGCATTCGGCGACGGAGCCACGGATTCGCCTGCGGGATGTGCTCGCGGATGGGTTGATCGTCGAGCACGAGATCACGACGACGGAAGACGAAGTCCGTTTTACATTGGAAGCGCACAATCCCACCGGACGTCGATCGGAAGCGCATTGGGCGCAGCCGTGCCTGCGTATCGGCGACTTTTGCGGTCGCGGATTGAAACAGACGGCCGACGGCCAAGCGTATGTCAGTCAGTGTTTTGTTTTTGTCGATCATCAATTGAACATGCTTCCGACGCAGCCGTGGGCCACCAACGCGCGCTACGAACCAGGCCAGGTGTGGTGTCCGTTTCATGTCCCTCGTGAAGATGTTAATCCGCGGCCGCTTAGTGTCATTGTCCCGTCGTCGGGATTGATCGGCTGTTTCAGTAAAGACCAACGACTGATCTGTGCTACCGCTTGGGAACCGTATCAAGAGTTGTTTCAGGGGGTGATTCGGTGTATTCATGCTGACCTGCGATTGGGGGGGCTTGCCCCCGGAAAGCGGCTGCGAGTGCAAGGGAAAATCTACGTCGTTCCGAATGATGTGGAAAAACTGCTGCAACGATATCGGATCGATTTTCCAGAACACCAACCGCTGGACACTACGGGAACGATACAGACAGCCGCCGGAACCGGTACGCCCGATGTGTGCGGCCAACCCTTCGGTGTCGAACCGGGCCCGGATGGGATGATCTACATTTGCGAAGTCGAAAACCATCGAGTGATGAAACTGGATCCTCGGTCGGGACGGTTGGCGGCCGTCGCTGGTAGCGGCATGCAAGGATACCGCGGTGATGGCGGGCATGCACTGCAGGCGGAACTGAATGAACCGTATGAGGTCCGCTTCGATCGTGACGGGAATATGTACTTTGTGGAGATGCGCAATCACGTCGTACGTCGCGTCGAGCAGCAGAGCAACGTAATCGCTACCGTCGCTGGTACCGGATCGGCAGGCTATTCGGGTGATGGCGGTCCGGCCACGTCTGCCCAGTTGAGTATGCCACACAGTATTGTCATTGACGACGACAACGTGTTGTATATCGCGGACATCGGCAATCACCGCATCCGACGCGTCGACTTGACCACCGGCAGAATAGAGACTTTGGCGGGAACCGGGGAAACGGAAATGCCACTCGATGGACAGATCGCCAAAGGCTCTCCCATTCTCGGTCCGCGTGCCCTATTCCTCGACGGCCGCACGTTGTGGATTGCGCTCCGCGAAGGACACAGCGTCTGGAAGATGGATCTGGACCGCGGTCGACTGTGGCATGTGGCTGGCACGGGCCAGCGGGGCTACAGCGGGGACGGTGGACCTGCCGGTCAGGCGCAATTCGACGGTCCCAAAGGGATCGCGTTGGATCCGTTCGGCAATATCGTCATCGTTGATACCGAGAACCAGGTGCTTCGCCGGATCGCAGCGCGGACGGGGATCATCCAAACTATCGCCGGTGGCGGGCCCACGACCCGCGGATACGGCGGCGACGACGGTCCCGCCATCCACGCTCAACTCGATCGCCCGCACGGCGTGGGGATCGACCCGCAAGGCCGAATCTTCGTAGGAGATACCAACAATCACCGCGTCCGCGTGATCGACGCGACCCGCTGAGCAATAGTATACATGTGTATATATTGTGTGGTTCTAGGTATGTAATGCTATGTGGTTCTAGGTATTGGTGGCATGAATCGTGGATGGTCGCGTAGCTTCACCGAAGCCGTTGCCCCAGCCATTGATACGCTGCGTCGCGGAGCGCGTCGGGGAATTCGTGGCCGCAAGCGGGCGAGTGCACGGTGATCACGTCATCGGTCTGTCCGTAGATGCGATATGCCCGCCGGGCCTCGTTCACGACCTCGAGCACACCGGCGTGATCGAAGTTGTCATCCTGCTGTGGAGCGTTGATCCAGATCGGACGCGGGGCGATGGCGGCGAGCACCTCGTGGAAGTCGAAGGGGACTTGGGCGGGAGAATTGCCGTAAACGTCACGAATGCGAGGCATGTAGCGCTGGCTGGACCAACCCGTCAGGTTCCCGCCGTAGTAGCTGGCAAAGGCCGTGAAACCACAGCTGGTAACGACGGCTTTGATCCGCGTATCGAAGGCAGCGGTGAACAGGGCCGTGTGGCCGCCCAGCGAGTGGCCGATGACCGCGATCCGATCATGATCGACTTGTGGCAACTGCTCCAGGACATCGATGGCGCGCATGTTGTTCCAGATGGCCCTCATCGAACCGCTACGGAAACCGTCTTGGTGATCGGCGTCTTGATGATCGGCGAAATGGAATGCGTATTCGCCGAAGGACGGGTAATCCGGAACCAGGCAAATAAAGCCTCGCGATGCAAGCTCATGGGCGTAGTGCAGTTGCGGATTGCCACCCAGACCCGCTGGTTCATCTTTGCCAATTGCTGTCGTCTGATGCAGGCATAGGATCGCCGCGGTGCGGGCGTCGAGTTGTTTGGGCAACAGCAGCCAGGCGGGAACGCGATTGCCGGCGTGCGATTGATAGTTGATGTGATGGCGAAGATAATCGCCAGCATCGACAGGGTCGTCGATGAGCAAGTCGACGGGCGAACGGCGGTCGGAAGCTGGTAGAGTTCCCATGGCCAGTTGCATTCCCAGCAAGATGTCGTGGCGTCGTTGGCCCATTTCCTGCGGTTTGGTAATCGCCTTGAGCGACTGGTCGGTCTCACAAACCGTAAGCACATCTCGATGATCGTAGTTGGTGGTTGCCACTGGATTGGCGTCGGATATCTGAGGCACGTCAGTGGCGTTCCCGTGGTTCTCGATCACGTACAGACCGGATCGGTCAGCACAAATTATGTCCAGGTCGCCGTCCCGATCGATATCGACGAGTTTTGGGTCGAGTCCAAAACCTACCTGGCGTGCCAGTGGCAGTCGTCGCCATGTTTTGCTTTCCGTCTGGAAGGTATAGAAATAGGCCACCAGCGGATCATATTCACCCAGGTCTTTACCATCGTGGCCGAGATATCGTTTTCCGGCAATCAGATCATCGAGGCCATCACCATTGATATCCCCCCACAGCAGGCTATGTGCCTGGGACCATGATGTGTCGATTGTGTGTTTCCGCCAACTTGTGCCGCCGGACTTGGCGGCGGTCTGTTCCAGCCAATAGATGCCACATTGATGGCCACGTCCCCAGACGATATCCGTGTCTCCGTCCTGGTCGACATCGGTGGCGATGATGGGGATGCTTGCATCGCGATGGAGGGTGAAGTCGGGATGAAAAACCCAGCGTTCGCTACGTCGATTCGGCGGCGCCTCCGCCCAGCCTCCTGCCGTTATGATGTCGTCGCGGCCGTCGCTATTGATATCGCCGATGCCAATTCCATGCCCGGCCACTTCGTCGGGCAGGGGATGACGTGTCCATGTTGGTGTAGCTCCCGGCTGACAACTCCACCACGCGGCAAACTTTGTTCCGTTGGGGAGCAGATCAAGACGTCCATCGCCATCCACATCGGCCAGTCGTCCCGTTTCCATGGGACCCGGCTCATCAACGACAAAATGCTGCCAGGATGGGGCTGGTGTCGTGGTCGTCGAGTTCGAAACACCGGGCTGCTGTACCCAATAAATCGATTCGCTCCGATAATTCGCGGAGACAAAATCGAGCTTACCATCTTGGTTCACGTCAAGCGGAAGGCAGGCATAGTCATCGTAACGCCCGCGGATCTGCGGTACGTCACGAATGAAGTGGCGTCGTTGAAACGATGGGCCTTCGTACCACCAACCTCCGGTGACGACATCGAGTGCCCCGTCGCGATTGACATCCATCGCCGCACACGAGTGGAACGTAGAATCCGCGTCGATCGCTTTCACCGTGAACTGTGGGGTGGGTTCGGCGGCGACGCCGAGATTCACCAGAAATGGCAAGAGGCAAGCAGCGAAATAACGCGTCGGTCATCGGACGGCTCCCGGATTATCATGCACGTCGGGGGAGTGACGCTAGTCAATGAAGTAGAACTCTTCGTCACGCAATCGTTGTGTTCCCGACGCTCCAAAGAATATACGAAAATCGTCCGTCGATTGCAGCTCGCCGTTGATGCGCAATTGATGCTCGTTGGCGCCCAGCGGTACCGGGATGTACCGGGTACGCGGGCGATCGAGCGAGGTTCCGGAGTAGACGCGAACGCGTCGATCCATTGTAATGGTCAATCGTCCCTGAAAGCGGACCTGCAACTGAAAGACTTCGTCGCTATCAGAATGGAACTCGCCGTGCAGTTGGAAGGGAGTTCCAGGGGTAATCCCGGCTTTGCTGATCCAGTTGTTTGCCAGAGTATCGGTGATCGCCAGTTGTTTGCCGGTTTTTTCGTCGGTCAGCTTCAGACCGCGGGCGGGCTGCTGGTTGGCCAGTGCCCGCCATCCCGGAAGTGGTGCAGGGGGGACGATGTTGACGGTCAAAGGTTGGCCAAAGACATGGCCTGCGGCGTCGTTGGTTCCGAGGCCCACGACCGTCAGCGCGACGGGCCCGAAGGCAAGCCGGCGTGAATCGACGACGAGCACGCCTTGACTGGCTTTGAGCTCGGCCAGTTTTTCGCGATTGTGGTAGACGGCAATGGTGGACGATCCGTCCGCGGTGACTTGCAAGCGAATCGGGGCACCCCACGTGATCGATTGCGTATTGGTTGGAGAGACGGTGTACTGAATGGCGCGATTTCCGTTTCGGCAAGTAACGGGGAGAATGATACGACCTTGGCTGGCAATATCCGAGTTTTCAACGGCGACGACTCGCAATTCATGATGTCCGTCGGGGATACTGGCAGAATCCCACGATAGCGTGCCACCTTTCGGACAAGAGGTCGAACGTTTTCCATCGACGAAAAGATCGTATCGTGATACGTCAAACAATGATTCGTCGTCGACGTGGGGAGTCAATACAATGTTGCCTGTCAATTCGTCGTTGGGTGACACTTCATCAACAAACACACGGGGAGATTTTCCCCATGGGCAGCAGAGTGGGTCACCCAGTACGAGCAACTGGTAGGGACCGGCGACGGCCTGATAAAAGGCCTCGGCGAGTGTACAGCCTTTGGCGTAATGAACATGCATCATGGGGTCAGGAAACTTGTCGGCGATGGCGTAAGGTTCAACGACCGTTCCGCTGGTACCCGCAGCGCCCTGGCGTAGCAAGTAGGTAGCTGGAGTATGTTCGCCGTTGGGGGAGAGAACACCTCCGTAGCTGGTAAGATGTTCGCAAATGGCACCGGGGAGGATCCGTGAGTTGGTAGCCGCCCACTGTTCGGTTAGAAAGGCGTAGCCGAGCATCATCCCGGCGATATCGCGCTTATTTCGCGGGACAACTCCCTGAGTTTTTTCCGCATGGACGCCCAAAGCCTTGAGGGCTTGGATGGCGATATCGAAGCGGGGGAGTCGCGTCTTCGACCGGATGTCGGCATTTTCGAGATAGTAGATCGACTCGTTGGGACGGGAGCCATCGGCCAGAGCGCTAATGCGCAATTGACTGACGATTTCGCTCAACGAAAGCCCTCTTCCACCCGAGTAGGACAAGATGGTGGAAAGAAAATAGCGTTTTCCCAGCACATCATCGGGGAGGCCATTGGGGCCCCATTTGGTATTGAACGAAAAACCGCGCGTTGGCAAATCGAGGTTTCCAGCCAATGACTTTCGGCAGTAGCCGTTGGACTTGGTCGATGCATACTCGTGCGGCTTCTTTTGGATGACGTTTTGCCATAGATACGTCAGTCCTGTGATGGAGCCAACGTCTAGGTTGCCACCTTTGGGCTTATCGGGAGCGAAATTGATGGCATAGGGGAAGTCGGTGGAATAAGCGATGCAGTCGATCTGGCCGGCCAGCCCGCGGTTTTCGATGGCTCGGACAAGCGGGATCAAGATGCTGTTGCGAAAGCTATTGATATCCGTGACAAACGGGTCGCCATCCCATGGAATCTCGATCACGTTGCTGCTAGGGATCTTTCGCAGGTCGCAGTAGTGATTGGCGACGCTGCGCGACATCCAGCTGTGAGAATTGAAAACGACGGCAACGTTTTCGGGACCACCGCCGGCGGTGGCGGTCGTCGAGAGTGACAGGGGGCAACCGAGAGCGAGCGCAAGAAGAAAACACGCCGGCCTTCGGAAGAAATGCCGACGTGCTCGTGATGGTTTGATCGCCGAAGTGATAACTGGCACAGCGCAGCTGGAGTGCGAACGAATGCCGACCGCCGGTTGATCACTCAACCGCATTATTGCTCCTCAGTTTCAACGTCCGCACCCGTTAAGTCATCGCCGCTGGAGTCCGTGGTTGATGACCCGATATCGGCTGCGGGGGCGTCACCAAAGAGTGACTGGTTGAGGATGGGCATAATCATTTGAGCAAACAACACTGCCGAACTATCAGACACATTGGTGTTACTGTCAACAACGGGACTGATGATATACACCTTATAGAGCGCTGGGCGGCCACGGAAATGAAATTTCTGGTAGGACGGGCCTTCCCAAACGCCGCTATCGGAGTAGGACCACAGAATGCGAACGTGTTGGGTGGTGTCCCCGGCATCATCCGTTTTCAAAAACGTCGTCGTCGAGAAAACGGGCGAGGGAGAAATCCCTTCGCATTCGACAGTGACCGGAGCTGGTTTTGATTCCATTTTAAAGCCGGCACCGACGTAGCACCAATCGGGGGTGTGAATCGTTACATTTCGGGCCGTTCCACAGACGAGGAACATCGAGATCACTTCGCCCGTCTTCTGGTTCGTGAAATTGCGAGAAATATAGTCTTTGCAATTGGACGCTTGGAATTCGTCCTGCGGCAACTCCTCATCTTCACCGACCCAATCGCCGATGACGGTAGGGACATTATCGAGGTTCTCGTCGAATTTTTGCAGCAGCGTGCTATCTTGCTTTACCCACCGCTCGCTGATTTGAGCTTGCATATAAGTGCCGGCCGCAAGGATGACGAGCGCGGCGAGGATCGGGACACCCAATTTCGTAGCCATAGGGAATAGTTCTCCGGTCGGATGGACGGGGCAGTGAGAAAGAAACGGCAAGCGCTCCTCACGATTCTAGGAACGCTTGCGTGTTTTTCAAGTGTAGCAGATCACTAGCTGGCGGCGATGGCCAGTGGCGTTTCGCGGACTTCGATGTCAGCGCCATTGGCGACGGCACCCAAAACCCGGACGCCGATCGACTGCAGGCGATCTCGAGCCTCTTCGACCTTTGACAGACGGCTGACGTCACGTCGTGTGGAGATCACGGCACCGTCGGCATTGCGTCCATAAATCATGGCTTCGGGTCCGGTCAGGACGGGTCCCGAGTCGACGACGATGACATCGTACTGCTCTTGTGCTTGAGTCATGATCGCCGCGATGCGATTGCCTGCCAGGGCTTGCAGGCTGAGCACGTCGCACCGACCGGCTGGCAGAATCCAGAGCCCTTCGGCGGGGGTCGTTTTCACGGCTGCGTCAAACGTCGTTTGGCCTTTCAACAACTCGCACAGACCGACATCCACACCCAAGCCAAAGACGAGGTGTTGCTGTGGATTTCGAATATCGCCGTCGATCAGCAGCGTGCGACGACCAGCACGAGCCAGGCTCACGGCCAATTGACTAGCCACTGTCGACTTTCCTTCATGGCCAACGGCACTGGTTACAACAACGGAGGAGACTTCGCCGTCGGTATCACCGAAAAGGATGGCGGTCCGGATGCTGTCGATCGAATCGGCGATAATCGTATCGCCGGCGGGTTTCTTCAACATGCCACCACGCAGCGAAGGAATCGAGCCGAGCAAACGAAGACCGTTGCGGCTGAGATCCTTGGGCTG
>JAGQPD010000389.1 GCA_020426865.1 Planctomycetales bacterium | reverse complement strand
AGGAACGGTCAGCCAAACGGCCACGGTCACGATTGCGGGACGCAATGATGGTCCCAGCATTAGCGGTACCGTGACTGCGACGACGAACGAAGACGCGGCCACGTTTTCGGTAGACCTGTTGTCGGGCGCCTCCGATCCAGACATCGCTGATACACTATCGGTTACCGGGCTGACACTGACTGGGGGCGACGACCGCGGGATCACTGTCGCCGGTAACGCACTTGTTGTTGACCCCAGTCTCTACAACGATCTCGCGGTCGGACAAACCGAGGTCGTCACTTACGACTACACGATATCGGACGGTCACGGAGGAACGGTCAGCCAAACGGCCACGATCACGATTGCGGGACGCAATGATGATCCCAGCATTAGCGGTACCGTGGCCTCGACGACGAACGAAGACGCGGCCACGTTTTCGGTAGACCTGTTGTCGGGCGCCTCCGATCCAGACACGGCTGATACACTATCGGTCACCGGTCTGACACTGACAGGGGGCGACGACCGCGGGATCGGTATTGCCGGAAATACTCTTGTTGTTGACCCCAGTCTTTACAACGACCTTGCAGTCGGGCAAACCGAGGTAGTCACTTACAGTTACACGATATCGGACGGTCACGGAGGAACGGTCAGCCAAACGGCCACAATCGACATCGAAGGTCGAAATGACTCGCCAATTGTGACCGGTCCCGTTACTCGATCACGCGTTGAAGGTGCCGCACCATTTGCTGTCGACCTGTTGGCGGGAGCCAGTGACCCCGACAGTGGAGACACATTGGTGGTCAACGGCCTGACGCACACATCGGGAAATGCTATTGGGGTTGTTGTCGTCGGGGCAACGACGCTTACCGTCGACCCGGGGCAATACGAGTACCTGGCGGCGGGTGAGAACGAAGTCATCCGTTATGCGTATACCATAAGCGATGGACACGGTGGCACAGTCGCGCAGACCGCGACGATCACCATCGTCGGTAGTAACGACGCGCCGCCCATATCGAGCGCCGTAACGGCGACTCGCAGCGAAAACGCGCCGGACTTTGTCGTCGATCTGCTGGCGGGTGCAACCGACATGGACACTAATGACGTGCTGTCGGTCGCTGGCATAGTCCTTACCGGAGGCAATGACGCGGGTATCACGGTGGTGGGCAACACACTGCTCGTTGCCCCCGCCCAATACGACTATCTAGGTATGGGACAATCGGAAGTTATCTTGTACAGCTATTCAATCAGCGACGGTCACGGTGGCACGGTTGCTCAGACGGCGACGATCACGATCAATGGGGCATCCGATGTGACGGGAAATGCAGGGGGGCCGTACAACGTTGCCGAAGAAGGCGCTGTGACGATGACGGCCACGGGCACAAGCTCCGCCGTCGGCGGCATCATCTCCTACGAGTGGGACTTGAATTATGACGGCATCACGTTTAACGTTGATGCGACCGGCCAATCCACAATATTCTCCGCGGCTGGGATCGACGGAACATCGACTCGAGCCGTCGCCGTCCGCATCACCGACTCCGTCGGCGACGTGGTGATCGTAGACACAACCGTGACCATTGCGAATGCCGCACCCCATGCCGTGGACGATGTGTTTGCTGGTTGGGAAGATACGACCATCACGACCGGTAACGTGCTCATCAACGACAGCGACGTCAGTTCCCTTGATTCCCTTGACATCGCAGGCGTTGATACCACGAGCACCCGGGGTACGGTCGTCAACATCGGCGATGGCACATTCAGCTACACGCCCCCGGCCAATTACGCGGGTTGGGACGCATTTGTATACATTGTCTCGGATGGCGATGGTGGCACCGATTACGGACAGGTGAAGATACAAGTGCAAGGAGTGAATGACGCGCCGACAATGTCGGACGTATCGTTCGACATTCTGATTGGCAACACGTTGGTGACGAATGCGCCGGGGTTGTTGTCGAGTGCCAAGGACATTGACGGAAACACGATGACGGCGATTCTCGTTTCGGGGCCTTCCCACGGAACAGTGCACGTTAACGCTAACGGTTCCTTCACTTACGTTGCGGATGATGGGTTCTCAGGTACTGACAGCTTTGCAGTCGCTGCAAATGACGGAACGGTTGACAGCAACATTGCTACGGTCACCATCAATACCAATAGTCTGGCTGGCCCACTTATTACGGCCACGACAAATCCAAGTTCGGTAGACGATCCCGCACCAGAGTCACCGTCGACCAGCGACGCGTCATCACCGGAAACGACCACGACACCGCTGACACCAACGGTGCCGTCAGGCGGCGCCGGGACCGATACGAGCACAGCGGCGGCGCCACGCCGTACCGCAACCCCCTCGACTTCTGGTGGCGCTGACGATTCCTCCGGTATCGACGAGCGAAACATTCCGTCATTTACGGATGTTGTGGCGGCCGTCGACGGTACGTCAGCATCTGGGTTTGTTGGGATTTTGTCCGGTGATGGCATTAATGGTACGGCGTCCGACAGTTCCGGTGTCGCGCGCACTCGCGAGATTCTGGTCGCAACTGCGTCGATGACACTTCCCAGTTTCACCATGACAAACTGGGAGACGTCACTTGTGGGAGTCTCTCTCGTGCGAGATATGGACCTGGTACGTGAAGGCGTGAAGCGTGATCTGTTGATTAGCGAAGTTGAAGTTGGCACCGTCGCCGCGACGGGCATTACCGTCGGCTACGTTATCTGGACCCTCCGTGGTGGTCTGTTGGTGGCAAGCCTTCTGTCGTCAATGCCCGTGTGGCATTCGATGGATCCCCTGCCCATTCTCGACCATCTAGCGGGACCTTCAGGTGGTGACGATGAGGACGACGAAGGGGACAGCTTGCTTTCATGGATAGATCACAACAATTCCCAAGATGACGCCGCGTTGGATGAAGTAACCGAGGCCTTGGGAACTGGTTGATTGCAACGGGAAATTGAGAAATGCAAACACTTTCCGTACGTACACGTATTTGTATGACGCTCACGATGCTCGTGGTCTCATTGATTCTGATGTCAGGCTCTTTGGGAATTCTGCCCGATGGACACTATGCACAGATGGAGCATCGAGTGGCATTGTGTGAGTCGATTGCCTTTAGTGGCACGGTGTTTCTTCAAGACGAAGACTTTGGCAGCATCGGGGCGATGCTTAGTTTTATTTCCGAGCGTAGTGACGGCAAGGTGCTTTCCGCCGGTGTACGATCGGCTGACGGCGACCTCATCATTGACGTGCACGGACACGAGTCCAAATGGGTGCGCACCGGTGACCAGCGGAGTACGGAAACACAGATGCAGATCCCGTTGCTAAAAGGTGACGGTGAACCTTGGGGTACCGTCGAGGTGCGATTCGCCCCTCTGACGACGCCGGGAATTGTTGGTTGGTTGACCAGCCCCGTCGTGCGACTAGTCCTGTTCGTCGGCCTATTGTCCCATGTGTTGTTTCAGTTCTATTTGGGAAAGGTTCTTCAGCAGCTGGATCCATCGCGCGTCGTGCCGCAGCGTGTCAAACAGACCTTCGACACCTTTGCGGGCGGATTGGTACTGATTGACGCCAAAGAGCGCATCGCGCTGGCGAATCGTAAGTTTGGCGAGTGCGTTGGGCGTTCGGCAGACAAACTGCAGGGAGTACGCATCAGTCGAATCCCGTGGGTCTACGACGATCAAGGCGACAAGTCACCCTGGGCTGCGGCCCTGGAAGACGGTCAGGCCCGATACAGTCACACGATTCGCTTACCGGGTGACGGCGGCAGGATGCGCACGCTGATGGTCAACTGTGCTCCCGTTCTCGGACAGGAGGGCGAACGCCGCGGGGGGTTGATTAGCTTTGAAGACATTACCCCTTTGGAGGAGACCAAGGCCGCGCTGGAGGAATCGAAGAAGGCCGCCGAAGCGGCTAACGTGGCGAAAACGGAATTCTTGGCGCGAATGAGTCACGAAATCCGCACACCCATGAACGCGATTCTTGGCTTTGCCGATGTGTTGCGCCGTGGCATGGACAGCGATCCGCACGAACGCCAAGATTACTTGAATATCATTCACTCTAGCGGCGAACACCTGCTGGACCTGATTAACGACATTCTCGATTTGTCCAAGATCGAAGCCGGTCGGTTGCAGGTGGAATTGATAACGGAGTCACCGCTAAAAATCGTGTCCGATGTGATTTCCGTGCTCAAGGTTCGTGCGGACGAAAAGAGCATCGGTTTGAAACACGAGATTCAAGGCGAGGTGCCCGAGACGATTCAGACCGATCCCGTCCGTTTACGCCAGATGATCACCAACCTGGTGGGCAACTCGATCAAGTTCACGTCCAAAGGGGGCGTAAAGGTCGTGACCCGCTTAATTCGCCAACATGGCACTCCGAAACTCGTCTTTGATGTTGTTGACACCGGTATCGGCATTCCGACGGAGCGAATCGAACAGATCTTCGATCCGTTTACGCAGGCGGATTCGTCTGTCACTAGACATTTTGGTGGTACTGGGCTCGGACTGGCAATTTCACGTCGGTTGGCGCAGGCTCTGGGTGGGGATATTCGCGTCGCGAGCGAATTGGGCAAGGGGAGCGTATTTTCTGTGACGATCGATACGGGCGATTTGACCGGCGTGCGGTTGATCACGGAACGCGACGCCGTGCAACGCCGAAAGGAAGACGTTACTCATGTGCCAACACTGCCTCCGTTAAAGATCCTCGTTGCCGATGACGGGGCCGCAAATCGCAAGTTGGCACGGTTGGTATTGCAGCGCGCCGGTGCAAAGGTCGACGATGTGGAGAACGGTCAGCAAGCTGTCGACATGGCCGCCAAGCACAATTATGACGTGGTCCTCCGCGATATGCAGATGCCTGTCATGGACGGATACACGGCAGCACGAACGTTGCGTAAACGCGGCTTGAAGGTACCGATCATCGCCCTCACGGCCGACGCGATGAAGGGGAGCGAGGACCGGTCCCGGGAGGCCGGGTGCAGCGGATTCCTCACCAAACCGATCGATATGGATGCCCTGGTGCGCACCGTCGCCGAGGCCACCGGGAACATATT
>JAGQPD010000388.1 GCA_020426865.1 Planctomycetales bacterium | reverse complement strand
ATTCGATGTTCTCAAAACGATTGCTCCGTTCCATGACGGCAAATTCGCAGCCGCCGGGGCCTCGCACGTCAAAGCCGACCCAGCGAGCGGCGTCACTAGGTAAATCTGCCGTCTTTTTGCCATTGTCATCGACAAGTCGGCAAACGGTAGACGACAAATTTTCGTTTTGGATAGTCGAAACGGCGGGCAGGCTGCGAAAATCGGAATTCAGCGCAAATTGACATAGTCGTTGCAGGTCGGATAGCCCGAATATCGGTGCCGTGTGGCTCGATATCACCGCTTCCGTCTGTCGCGCGTCGAAGCTTGGGTCGTCGCGGAAATAGGCGGCGTAAGGTGCCATGTGCTGCTGGAACACCTGCGTCGCCATCGGCCCACCCGCCACGACGTTGCTGGAAGCGGTCTGCAGAAACTCGCCCAAACTGGACGCCATCGCCTCCAACATTTCCGCCACGGTAATGGGAGTATGGTGTGTTAAATGATAGGTCTGATTTTGAGCGGCGGAGTCCATCAACCGCCAACTGTTCGCCGACACCCAATCGACCGGCACGATATTCTTTTGTTCGTTGCCGGCCAGTCCCAACTGCCGCAGAAACCAAGCGCCGTCAGGCAATCCGCTGCCCGTTTTGCTCAGCATGGCATGCGCCAATTGCAGCGGCGTGTAAAAGCCGTGAAATGTTGAGGTGTAACCGGATCGAAAGTCGCCCACGATGATGGACGGACGCAGAATTGTAAAGCCACGACTCTGCCATTGGTCGACAATGTATTGCTCTGCGTAGAACTTGCTTCGTTCGTAGTCGTTGCCGAAATCCTGGTCGCGATCCAGTTCCGTCTCGCTGACAGTACCTTGACGCATGCCACAGACATAGGCCGTCGACACATGGACGAACCGCCGCAGTCCCGCCTGTTCGCACAGCGTCGATAGATGCCGCGTACCGTCCAGATTCGTGTAATAGGGTTCTTGGCTGCGTGGATCCACATTGAAGCGAATGCTCGCCGCGGAATGAACGACGGTCTCGCACCGAGACGATAGCCACCGTCGATCGGCGGCGGTAAGCCCCAATCCTTTCTCGGTCAGGCTTCCTTCAATGACGACGGGCCTCGGCAAGACCCGCTGCAAACGCTCTTCCCATCCCTGTAACAACGCTTCGACACGATCGGTTGCGATACCGCTTGCGCGGGGGCGAACAAGAACCGCCAGAGGGCGTTCTTGGATCAGCGCGTCTCGCAACAGGAATTGACCAAGCAACCCTGTTGATCCTGTCAAAAAGTAATAGCCCATAGTGGTAGTTTTCTGCCGCGCGGTACCGTATCGGATGAATTTGCCATTATAGTAGGGATCCTCGCAGTGACAACGAATAATGGCAGTGTCGAGCGATGAAATCGATCGCTAGCGACGAGTGTCCCTCTTTTCGGGGGGGCATCGGCTGCGACCGGCTCGGTGGACGGCCGAGGTTTCCGGACTTTGCCATCGATCATCGAACCTGCAATTTTTTTTGGCTCAAAAAATCGAAGAAACTCACACTTATTCCATTCGTGCCGGTTGGTGCGGAAAAGTACTAGGAAATGTGAAAATGCGTTACATTCCGTATGAAGCTCATTGACATTTCGAGACGACAGAACGATGCTAAGAGCTTGATTTGTCGCGGGTCGGTTTGCTGGGCGGCGGGAAACGAAAGACGGATTGCCGAAAAGTCGACCGAGCCGGTTGTATTGATGACCATCTATTCAGCGGGAACGAACGAACGTTCCGCCAGCCGTACGAATGCCGCCGGATGGGTCAATTATCGGTGCGTAAGCGGACGGCGAAATGCATCGGGGGCGACGGTTGTCACGTCGTCCCGTTTTTTATGTTGTCCGCCAAGTTGTTATTTGGGTTGGCGAATGGCGCTGGCGGATGAATGACGTTTTTGTGGTGCAATGCGATCTGGGCCTGATACTATCTGAAGATGAGGCATACTGCAGGCGATATGAGCAAAGAGAAATCGAGAATTCGTGGCGATCAATTCACCAAGGCACAGCGTTCCGCGGGCGGCTCGTCATCGGGTGGTGGTGCGGCTGATCTGTGGAGCATCGACATCCTGGACGTGCTTCGTCGACGATGGTTTTCATTGGCGTTGGTGACGGCGCTGGGCTGCGGTTTGGCGGTAGTCTACTTTCTATTGGCCGCTCCGGTTTATGAGTCACGTGCTCAGTTACTGGTAATGCGCAAGGATCCACGATTGGCGGCCGAGGTGATTCCTGGATCGGGCACTGAATCGCGGGTATCGGACGACTGGATGGCGACGCAGATGCAGGTCGTGCAAAGCCGCAAGATCATCTCTCGGGCTTTGGAGGCGCAGCAGATCGACAAGTTGCCCAGTGTGTTGGCGGAGTTGGACGTTGACGAACAGCCGGTCGATTACATTGTCGACCACCTGGAAGTGATACGTGGCGGTGAGGGGCAGGCGAAGGACGGGCACGTATTGAGCATTGCCTTCCGGCACACGGCGGCGGAGGACACGCAGAAGGTACTGACGGCGATCGTCGACTACTATCGGCAGTTTTCCGAGGAGAAATTCAAGGATGTCAACAGCGAAGCGGCGCAGTTGATTGACAAGGCGAGTTCGGAGTTAAGTGAGGAGTTGGCGGCAGCGGAGTCGCAGTACCAGGAATTTCGTGAGCGAGCGCCATTGTTATGGAACGGAACGTCGACGTCCAATATTCACCAGATTCGCTACGAGGAGATTCAAAACGATTTGACGCAGCTTAGTTTGCAGATCGAAGAGGCAGAAACGCGTTTGGAGGTGGTGCAGGAGCAGTTGCAGGAGTTTTCGGGTCGGGGGGCATCGGATCTAGAGAAGCTGGCGTTGATTGACGAGCGGAATGCGGAGCGGGTGGGGATTTTGATCACGGTACAGCAAGGCGAAGCAGCAACGGCGCAGTTTCAAGCGGCGATGCCCGAACGCACGGCAAATTCTCAGAGTGAGTATCAGGCGTTGTTGACGTTGATGATGCGGGAAAAATCGTTGCTTACGGACCTGGGGCCTCAACATCCCGAAGTGGAGATGGTCCGCAACCAGATCAACGAAGCGAGGACATTCTTGACGTCACGTGGCACGCGGTTGACGTTAAATCAGGATGGCCCGCCGCTGACGGCCGACTCGCTGCTAGCTGGGTACGTCGAGCTCTTGTCGAACGATTTGGAGAC
>JAGQPD010000387.1 GCA_020426865.1 Planctomycetales bacterium | reverse complement strand
GAATTCTCCACGGGCAACTCGTATTGGAATACCTGCAGGACGCCACAAGCCGTGTGAAAGTCTACGAGCTAACCGGGGCTCACCTTCACGATGTGCCTCTGCCCGGCATCGGCTCGGTCGCCGGCTTTTCCGGGCGTCAAGACGACACAGAGACGTTTTTTACTTTCGCGAGTTTTGTCACACCTCCCGCGATTTATCGCTATGACCTGTCAACCAATTCCGTTGAGCTGATTCGCAAGTCCCATGTCGATTTCAACTCTGACGACTTCGAGGTTCAACAGGTTTTTTTTCCAAGCAAAGATGGCACCCGCATCCCAATGTTTATTACGCATCGAAAGGGAATCCAGCGGGATGGCAACAACCCCACGCTGCTGTATGGATACGGTGGTTTCAATATTTCACTGACCCCACGGTTTTCTGTCAGTTACGTAACCTGGATCGAGATGGGCGGAGTCGTCGCGATCCCTAACCTCCGAGGAGGCGGCGAATACGGTGAGGATTGGCACCAACAGGGAAAACTCGCTCGAAAGCAAAACGTCTTCGATGATTTCATCGCCGCCGCGGATTGTCTGATCGAAAACAACCTTACCTCCCCCGAAAAACTAGGAATCCAGGGGGGCAGCAACGGTGGTCTGCTCGTCGGTGCCGTCATGACGCAGCGCCCTGATCTGTACGGCGCATGCCTGCCAGCCGTCGGGGTGATGGACATGCTACGATTCCATCGCTTCACCGCCGGACGCTTCTGGTGCGATGAATATGGTTCGTCCGACGACGCCGAGCAGTTTCGTGCACTCATCAAGTACTCCCCCTACCACAACCTGAAGCCGGGCACGAAGTACCCCCCCACATTGGTGACAACCGCCGACACCGACGACCGAGTGGTACCGATGCACAGTTTCAAATTTGCCGCGGCGCTGCAACACTCACAAGAGGGTGATGCGCCGACACTGATTAGGATTGAGTCCCGTGCCGGTCATGGCGCCGGTACTCCGACGACAAAGCAGATTGATCTGGTCGCCGATCAGTGGGCGTTCCTGGCGCATCATCTAGGCCTGGAGATAAAACCACATTAACCTTGGTGTTACATGGCTTTTGATGTCCCCTGCCCGTTTTGCGCCCAACAATACACGATCGACGACAAGATGGTGGGCAAGCGTGTTCGCTGCAAGAAATGCGGCGAGATGTTCCAGCTCTTGATCGGTGGACCGTCTGCGGCGAAGCGGGCAGAACCGGTTGCAACGGGGAAGATGGCGGTTGAAAAGCGGTCCGCTGCCGCGGGGGGGAAACCTGCGCGCAAGAAGTCCGCTGGTGGGGCGGCAACATCCACGGCGGCGTTACGTGCGGAATTCTTGCAGGGTTTTCGTGGCGATATTGAGCCGGTGCGCCGGCAGGTGACATACATTATGTGGTCACTGATCGTCTTGGGGGTTCTGGCATTTCTATTCATTGCTTACTTGGCTTTGATCGTGGCGGTCGGCTGGATCGTGGTCTGGCATTTACAGCATGACGTCGGAATGTTGTCGGCGGCGCGGGGTCGCGGCGCCGCGATTGTGTTGATTGCGTACCTTGCCCCTGCGATTGTGGGCCTGGTGATGGTCGTGTTCATGATCAAACCCTTGTTTGCTCGGCCGGCCAGCCAAGGACGGACTCGATCGTTGAACGCCGAATCGGAGCCGATCTTATTTGCGTTTGTGGAACGCTTGTGTGCGGCGGTGAACGCTCCGGTACCAAAACGGATCGAGGTCGACTGTCAAGTGAACGCATCCGCTCGGTTGGGTGACGGACTGATGGCGATGTTGATTGGCCGCAAGCCGATACTTACGATCGGAATGCCGTTAGTGGCGGGGATGTCGGCCCCGCAATTGGCGGGCGTGCTGGCGCATGAATTCGGCCATTTCAGCCAAGGGGCAGGGATGCGATTGAGCGCGTTGATTCGTTATGCTGCCTATTGGTTTGCGCGCGTCGTTTACGAGCGTGACCAGTGGGACGAGGCGCTGGCGGGTGCGGCACATGGATTGGACATTCGGCTGGCATGGGTCGTCTATCTGGCTCAATTCTGTGTTTGGATCAGTCGCAAGATATTGTGGCTATTCATGTTGTTGGCCAATGCGGTCGCCGGTTTCTTACTGCGGGAAATGGAGTTCGACGCGGACCGCTACGAAGCGCGACTGGCCGGCAGCGAGACATTTGCCAGCACGGCCATTCGCTTGCGAGTCTTGGGATACGCCAGCCATGCGGCACACGAGGATCTGCGAGCCTTTTACCAGGAAGGTCGCCTCGGTGACGACTTACCGCGACTGATCGAACATCATGCGGCCCAACAGGCAAAGCCGTTGAAAGAAATCGCTGTAACGGAAATCGAAAAGTCAGAGACCGGTTGGTTTGATTCTCATCCTTGCGACTCCGAACGCATTGAAAACGCTCGCGAAGAGGAGGCCGACGGCGAATTTCAAAGCAAACGTCCCGCAAGGGACTTGTTCGTCCACTATGCGGCCATTTGCAAAGGGGTAACGCTCGACTTTTATCGCGAAGTTCTCGACCAACATGTCGATCCCAAAAAGCTGCATCCCATCGACGATTTGCTGGGACGAATCAAACAGGAAAGCGACGATGTCGATGGAATCAAGCAATACTTCGGCGACACGTTCTCTCCGCTTCGTGCCTTGCGGTTACCAACGACACACATCACTGTCCCGGATGATCCGCGAGCGACATTGGCCAGGCTGCAGCGGGCACGTAATGATTGCAAGCGGGGCAATGCCGAATACGTGGCAGCCATCGAGAAATACGACGCTTGGGACACGCAACTGATCCACGCGTCGATCGCCATCGGCCTCTACCGCGCGCAACTGCCACGCAAAGGAATGGAATTCAAAGTACCTGTTGACACGCGGGAGGCTGTCGGCAATGCCGAACGCCGCGCGCAGGCGGAATTGAAGCGCAGCAGTGACTTGCTTGCCCCGTATGAGGAGCACCTTGGCTATCGGTTGTGTTCAGCCTTTGAAATCCTGTATGTCGATCAGGTTGCGCGAAAAATCGATAACGCCAAAGCGCTGCAAACCGAAATTGCCGAACTACTCCCGCTCGCTCAACAACTAACCCGCATGCTCCAGGACTTCCACGGCTTCCAACGTGCTCGTACGACGCTGATGGTACTCTGCAATCACCTCGATCGTTACCAAAATCACGAACCACTGCAGTCGGAGGTCATGAGTATCCTCAAGGATCTCAGCAAACAGATGTTGGATCTGGTTCAGCAAGTCAATCGGTGCGAGTATCCGTTCGATCACGCCAATCAATCGATGACGGTGGCCGACTTCCTGCTGCCAGTGCGGCCGACGATGCAGCAATATCAAACGGTGTTTGCCGCAGCGGATGCGTTTGGCGATCGGTTCCCACGACTCTACTCTCGCGTCGTTGGTCGGTTGGCATCCATCGCCCTGAAAGTGGAACGGGCCTTAGCGACGAAGGCCGACTAATCCCACCACCACGCGCGATAATCGAGCGAATCGCCGGGAGGATTCGCCGCGTGTTCCTCCGCCAATCGGTAACGGTCGGCCTGCAGCATGGATCCTTTCAGGTATTGCCGCGGCCTCACCGTGACGCCACCGCTTACACCGGCGACAAACCGCTTGTCGTTTTCCAGATTGCAATGGTTCACCACCGATAGCACTTGTGTTGGAGGATGATCGCGCGGCACGAAGTGCGAAGTCGCATCGGCAAGCAGACCGGGGCTCCAGTTGACGGCCTCCAACAAACCTTGATCGCGCACGAGCGAGGCGACGACAGCCAGATCGAAGATATTTCGCAACTCGGCGTAGACCGGATAGCTTTTCTCCAACTCGGCGAAATGCGCCGTAAAACTTTCGGTAAAGGCCAGGTTATGCTCCGTCGCTCGCCCCGTGGGAACTCGTTGACCATTCTGTGCCAGCATCTCGTTTTCACTTTGGACGCGAGCACCAGGGCCGACCAACTTCCAGGACAGGCGATCGTTGGCAACCAGGACAGCGTCGTAATTCAAAGTGAACCACCAGCGGAGCACGTCCATCGTCGTGGGGACATTGTCAGGTTGCGATTGCAGGCTTTCCAGATAGCTGGTTACTCCTAGTCCACCCGGTTCGAGCCCCATCCCGATCAGTTTCATGTGATAGTCGGCTTCCACTAGCGTGCGCGACGTTCGTGTGTCTTGCGGAATGCCGTACACCGTAATGTCTTGAACACCCACGTGGTCGCGCAACTGCGTCAGCCACCGGTCGCGCGCACCCTTGCCTGGCGACAGTGGTGACTTGGCAGACTGTGCCAAGAACGCTTGAGCACGAGCGAGGTTTTCTCGTCTCGGTGTGATCGAACAACCAAAGGCACCGTCACCGTGAAGGGCGTTGTGGAGTACAACTATCAGATCATCGATCCGCAGCGTCGGCTCGCCGGTGTTGACGTGCACCGTTCGACCATCGACACCAGTCCGCCAGCGCCCGGCCGGACCAGCCAACACGATGTCATCCGTCGCCGGATAGACCAAGATGTATTGGACGCGAGTCAAGCCGGCCAAATTGGCGGCCACTTCGTCGAGCGGTTTGCCGGATGCGAGACAGTACTCGAGGTGGCGTTCGAGTCGCCGTAGGGATATCTTTCGTAACGCGGATTCAGTCGCGACGTATTTGTTTCCGCTAACGTGGCCCGCATCCCCGCGTACCGGATGAAACTCATCATTCGCAGCGACGTGCGTTCGCCCTGTTCGCTGCAGTCGCTGCAACGTGCCCGCGGCGTCGACAAATACCCCCCCCTCGAATCCATCCATCGTGCCGGGACCGCCGACCGCTTCCCACGTTTCCGGCGAAACCGTGGTCTCGATTAGATCCAACAGCGGACCGAAATCGGCCTGTGAACCGCCACCCCGCGACGCATCCGCATGCTGACCGCCCGCCCGACGATCCGACGACGCGTACGAATTGTAAGCATGAATAGCATCCCATGTCCGCAAACGAAGCGACGAGTTGGAGATTTGTTGCGTCGAATAAGAAGCACCGTCGACGGAACCTTGCTGGGCTTGAGCGAGCGCTAGTTGCCCCCATAACTGGTCGCGCGCCGAAGGCGACGGCGTGGTCCGGATTTCCCGTTCCGCTCTGCCAAATTCTCCACACGCGATGGCTCGCGCGACAAGCTCGTCATTGCCGCCGACAGCGACACCTGGCGCGAACATTCCTGAGGTCATCGCGATGACGGCCACAATACCTCGAACCAACAAGTATTCGCATTTGATGGATACCAGCATGCGGTTTGCTCTTTACGGTTGAGGTGTCCCAATCAGTCCGTGATCTAGCGTGGCAGATTGGCACGGAGGCGTCAAGAAAGGACCGATTTTCGGCGAGATAATCGTTACCAGGGGGCGGGGCAATGCAGTGGGCCAACACGCATCACGACGCATAGCGCAAGAAAAATCCCTCGTGATGTTGCCATCACGAGGGACGGAAGACGCTCAAGACCAGTGGGCTCTGCGTGCCTGACCCTAGGGTCTCGGGTGACGCGAGTTATTTCGGTTAGGCTTTTATACCTTAGTTGCAACCGCAGGAAGGTTCACAACCGGCATCGCAACCGCAAGTCGGTTCGCAACCACAGCTTCCGCACGCACGACGGCAGCAGAGGCGGGCCTTCAACCGATCCAGCAAACCCACTCGGCAGCAACCGCCGCAAGCCGGAGCGGCACAAGCACTGGCACAGCCAGCGTCGCATCCGCAGCTCGGTTCGCATGCAGCAGCTCCACAACCGTTGCCGCAGCCACTGGCGCAACCGGAGTCGCATCCGCAGCTCGGTTCACAAGCAGCAGCGCCACAACCGTTGCCGCAGCCACTGGCACAACCGGAGTCGCATCCGCAGCTCGGTTCTGCACAGCAAGGGCTGCAAGTTGGTCGGCAGCACATTCGTGCCTTCAAACGGGCCAGTAACATTCCAGGCCGCCACATCGGGCGACAGCACGAACAGCAGCTGGGACCTGCGTCGCAGCAGCTCGGTGCCGCAACGTCGCAGCCACAGCTTGGTTCACAACCGCAACCAGCCTGAGCGGAGTTTGCGATTGCCAACGACATAGCGGCAACAGCGAGGAGGGCGAACAAAATCGTTCGGGTCTTCATAGGGAGGGCTCCTTGCACTATCCTTGAAAGGAATCCAACGAATGGTCAACTTCGCTGCGCCGGTGACGCCTTCGTTTTAATCTTCGTCAACGGTCTGTTGTGTCGCCCAGCGAAGCATATCTCAGCAGCGACCTTGCTTGGTTCTTGAGGTTCGTATCGGAACGGCCAATCGCACTTCTGAGCCCGGATTGTCGATTTCTCGGCGTCGTCACGTTCATTTCCGCGCGGCTATAACGACAGCGACAGTCGGTACTGGTTGTACTGATAGCTTTTTGACGTTTTAGGGCAATTACCATTGCCGCCACATCGATGATGCTAGCCACCGCGAACGGTCACTTTCGCTGCGACGAAATAACCGCTACATTTTCCGGTAGTGATATTTTCCAGCGTTAAAACCGATGGGAACCATTTCCGATTTCGCGAGTGAATCCATGGCCAAGAAAACGATTGCTGATGTCGATGTTGCCGGCAAAACCGTACTGATGCGCGTCGACTTTAACGTCCCGCTGAACGACCAAGGTCAAATCACCGACGACCGCCGCATCGCGATGGCCCTCCCCTCTGTGAAATCGGTCGTCGATCGCGGCGGGAAGCTGATTTTGATGAGCCACCTGGGGCGTCCCAAGGATGCACCCGACCCGAAATCGAGCCTTGCTCCGGTCGCCGCGCGATTGGCGGAATTGGTCCCGAATTCCGTCAAATTCGCCCGCGATACCGTGGGGGACGACGCTACGTCCAAAGCCGCGCAGCTGAACGATGGCGAAATCCTCCTGCTGGAGAATTTGCGGTTTCAGCCCGGCGAAAAGAAAGGGGATGCGGAATTCGCCGGAAAGCTGGCGGCCTTTGCCGACGTCTACTGCAATGACGCCTTCGGCACCTG
>JAGQPD010000386.1 GCA_020426865.1 Planctomycetales bacterium | reverse complement strand
GCCGAAGCGGCGGCGGCCCGGCTGGCCGACGCGCCCGACGACGAAAACACACCGCGATGGCAGTTTGACGACTTGCCGGCACGCTGCGCCCTGGAAGCAGACCAGGTAGACAAATACATGGAGGAAAGCGACGATCCAGACGACTCGCTAAAGCAACTTGTGTCGGTACTGATCGATCAAGGAAAGTTCACGCGTGCCCGAGAGGTGATCGCGTCATGTGGACCGCGATGTCGCGAGCCCGCGACCATGCCCGAATTGACTCTGCGAATTGCCATGGCGGACAATGACGATGCCGCACTTAT
The DNA here is from genome assembly GCA_020426865.1 of Planctomycetales bacterium. Classification (GTDB taxonomy): domain Bacteria; phylum Planctomycetota; class Planctomycetia; order Pirellulales; family Pirellulaceae; genus JAGQPD01. Next base: position 2,426 of record JAGQPD010000386.1, on the reverse strand, counting down.
TGCCGCTTGCGAAGGAATGGGAGACACCATCTGGAAGACAGACGTGTACGGGAATTGGTCCATCGCGAATGCGAAGTATGCTTGTTTGGCGGCTTGCCTGAGACAGGGACGGCGTGAGGAAGCAGGTACAATCGCCGAACGGTTACGGTCCGAGAGTAAACGCTCGGGTGCCATCGCTGCGGTCATGATGAATGATTTCGCTACGGCGGAGACGATTCTTTCCGACGAAGACATGAATCAGCAATCCTTGACCTATTATTCGGAGAACGTCAACGTCCTGTGGCGTCAGGCTTCGTCGACGGAGGCCGGCAAGTCGTTGCGTGGCAAGTTCCCGCCAACTTGGAATTCTCGTTCCGATGAAATTGTCCTACTGTTCTTCGACAACACCGCAGCGTGGCTCAACCAGCTGGAAGCGTCCGCATTGCAGCAGTCATTGTCGGAAGCGTTTGGGCCGGGTGTCGAGGTGTTTGATACACCAACAGACAACGACGCCCCCCAACGAAACGGAAAGTGGCGACGGTCGTTTTTCAATGACGACTTTCAGGGCGTGGTGGAATGCGTCCCCTGGACGGACATCCGAGTCGACGACACGTCCTTAGTAGATATTTTGCGCCGTCGACCGAGTATCACCCGAGTTCTGGTCTGTACCGTGTACGATGATCGACAGGAGATCAATCTCCTTCCACCCATGACACGTTGGGCACAACTGATGTCCCGACAAGGGTGCGTTGCCGCTTACGTTGAGGAATTATCAAGAGCACTACTCGACCCCGTCGACCAACTCGCTGAGATTGACGCAGGCCATCCATACTCGTGGTACGGCGTGGGAGCAACTTCATATCTATTCCCGGCGGGTATGTCGAAGCATCACGCCACCAACAGCGAGTGGTGGCGAGTCGCTGCGGAAAGTGCGAAACGATTCGACGAGCTGGTGGATGGCAACGTTTCAAACGTGCAAATTCGATGCACTTGGGATATGGGCATTTCGAGCATGGACGCGTGGATGCGAGTCGTCGAAGTGCGACGTGACTCTGACATGTGCGTGGGTGAGATTGTCGACTCCCAAGCACCGCTGCCGCTCTTGTCGTCCGGGACACGCTACCTAGTGCCGTTGCGGCAGATCAAGCAATGGCGGGAGGAGCCATAGGTGACATTGACCAAATCGGCCATGTTCGAACGGCAAGCCGCTTATTCCCGGGCGACGATTTAGCGGCCGGTCATATCGAAGTTAGCGGCGGTATTGCCTTCTTTCGGCACCGTGACACGGGTAGAACCATCGCGATAGGCGCCCGGCACAATTTCACGTTGTTGATTGACGGGGGTATCTTCGTTGGCGTTGGGGTCGGTCTTGACTGTCGTGATCATCACCATGTATTCGCCCGCGACGGCTCCCGTTCCTGGTTCTTCCTTGGTACCAAGGGCGTACTTTCCGGCGGCATCGGTGGTCCCGAAAAACGGACCGGGGCCTTCAACGGTTGTCGGTGCGAAAACGACCGTGGCATCGGCCAAAGGGCGGTCATTAAGCGTGACCGCTCCTTCCACCGGCACGGCACTCTTGCCGCCACAGCCTGCGAGGTTCAGCAGCAGCGATGCGAAAATCGTGAACGCCGTTACGGATATCGCGCGGCTATGGTACATGGCCTTACCTGGAACGTGGTAACACATCGCTGTCATTTTCTAGTCGTTGTAACTCTCGTTTTCAGCGCCGGCCATGCTGCCGAATGCGGCCCATATTTGCAGGTCGATATCGGAAGCGATCCAGGTACCAGAACCATCGCAGCGAACGCCATTCATGCCGCCGGGGTGGGTGCTGTACCAACCGGACATGCAAGATCGATAAGACTGACCGTAGTCCGGCAGTGCTCGGCATCGTTCCCAATCTCCCCACAACGTCGGGGCGTACGGCGTGGTTTGGCTCAACACATAGTTGCCGTGGGTGAACGCCCAGAACGTGCGCCGTCGGGGGAAAAGGTTGGTGGACTCGCCGGCCAACAACGTCTTGCTCGTACCATCTTTGATCCTCTTGATCGATTCTTGCGTCAATTCCAGTGGCGGGTTCGACGTGTGGTTCGCTCGCAATACGGCATGCAACGGTCCCCGCCAGCCTTTGTGCAAACCGGTTGGTGTCGAATCACCGTTGGCTGGCGGAAGTGATTCATAGAGATACCAGGTAACTCGACCGTCCCCCCGCCCTGCATTACCGCGATAGGAGCCAGTGGCATAGCGCGCGGCACGCGGGTCGGCCTCCGACGTGCTACCGTTACTCGGTGGTCCGCTATGCGGAATGATCAGGTCGGGTGTGTAATCGGACGGACAGGTATAAAGCGGCACAAAGGTCTCGCGGAATTGTTGTGCCGTGACATCATAAATTGGTACCGATGGGTTATACATTGTCGATAGCGCCTCGTCCTCGACATACGGCATGA
>JAGQPD010000385.1 GCA_020426865.1 Planctomycetales bacterium | reverse complement strand
TGATCAATCACTACACGGCGAACCGCAAGGTTCGCAACAGCGACGCCTACTCGCCGGGTGGGCGAATCGGTCTGCGTCCCGATCGGGCAACGCTGACGTATTGCCACCGAGCGCGTGAGGCCTACAAGGGCGTACCCGTAATCGCCGGAGGCGTGGAAGCATCGTTGCGAAGACTGGCACACTACGACTATTGGAGCGACAAAGTCAAGCGGTCCATCCTATTGGACAGCAAAGCGGATCTGGTCGTGCATGGAATGGGAGAAAATGCAATCGTCGAAATCGCACAGCGACTCGATCGTGGCGATACGCTGAAGGAGCTCCGCGACATGCGGGGAACGGCCTATGCATTGGGAGCTTCCGAATCGCCTCCCTCAGACGCGATTCGTCTACCAACATTCGAAGAGGTTCGTGACGATAAACTGGCCTTTGCCGAAGCGACAAAGATCATCCACAACGAAACCAACCCATTCAACGCGCGGCGGCTTGTGCAGATGCATGATCGGCAAGCGGTGGTCGTCAATCCACCGCAGTTGCCCATCAGCCAGGCATCGATGGATCGCATCTACGGGTTGCCTTACACTCGCCGTCCGCATCCCAACTACCGCGAGCCGATACCGGCGTTCGATACCATCAAGGATTCCGTAACGATCATGCGTGGTTGTTTTGGTGGATGCACGTTCTGCTCCATTACCGCTCATCAAGGGCGTGTGATCCAGTCTCGCAGCCAAGATTCGATACTCGGTGAAATCCGACAAATGACAGCTGACCCAGAGTTCAAGGGAATTGTCAGTGATATCGGGGGGCCAACGGCGAACATGTATCAAATGACGTGCATGCGCCCCGAGGTCGAAGAGGTGTGCCGGCGCCAATCGTGCGTGCATCCGAAGATCTGCAAATTGTTGGGCACGGATCATGGCCCGTTGATCGAAGTCATGCGAGAAGCTCGTGAATTGCCGGGGGTGCGAAAGGTCTTGGTCGCCAGCGGGATTCGCATGGACTTGGCCCAGCGGTCACCGGAATACATGGCCGAGCTGACTCGGCATCATGTTGGTGGATTGCTCAAGGTCGCTCCCGAACACGCCAGCCCCGATGTCCTCGACTACATGCGCAAACCAAGTATCGATGACTTTGGCGAATTCGCGCGGAAATTCGCCGACGAATCGAAACGCGCCGGAAAGAAGCAATATCTCGTCCCGTATTTTATCGCCAGCCACCCCGGTAGCGATCTGGATGCCATGATCGAACTGGCCGTCTTTCTGAAACGCAACGGGTACAAGCCTGATCAAGTGCAGGATTTCATCCCCGCGCCGCTCGATGTGGCCACGTGCATGTACTACACCGGCATCGATCCGTTTACGAAAAAGCCTGTCTTTATCGCCCGTGCGCTGCGCGATCGAAAGCTGCAGCGGGCATTGATGCAATACTTCAAACCGGAAAACTACTTTGAAGTGCGAGAAGCACTGCGACAGGCCGGACGCCATGACTTGATCGGCGAAGATTGCGACTGCTTGATACCATCACATCCTCCGCGCGAGGCGATCCAACGTCGACGCCAACAAGCCCGGGATGTCGGCGGTCAGTATGTGCACGCAATTCGTCCAAAGAAGGGTTCCAAAAAGGAATCGCGACATGCCCCCGGCCGCGGCTATCGACCGGATCGCAAAAAGAAATAGGCAATTGCTCGCGAAAGCTGCACGCGCAATACCTCGAACCATATAGTATTCAACTCGATTGTGCGACCCCAATACCTCGAACCATATAGTATTGGTTCCCATTGGCTCGCGCCCCCGCGCCGCGAAAACACTGCCAGTTAATCATCACGTCCTGGCAAAGTCCCATGGCCGTCCCCAGCCGTATCGCGGCAACGCCTGCAACGCAGAGTTCGAGTACGATCCCGGTGCTGGAACGCTAAAACCAGGGCCTTCGGCCCTGGGCGTGCCGCGCTCGAGGCGACGCTGCCCCGCTATTGCAAATCGAATTTCTTTCCCATATAGACATCCTCCGCCGTGGCGATCAATTCGCGAAACCCCAACGCGTGGTAAAACCCGATCGCGCGAGTATTTCGCGTCCGAACACCCAAGTGTACACCGGGTGACCCGCGCTGGCGAAGCTGATGCATCAACCGTTCCAACAGACGACGGCCATTGCCTTGCCCCTGCGCTCGTTCGAGCAAGTCGATATGCAAGTGCGACGGATACTCGTCATACGGCTCGGGACAAAAGTAATTTGGTTCGTGATACCAGTGATGCACCAGTTGTACGCGATTCCATGTGGTCGAGTCTGAGGTCGGGCGCGGGAATTGCGCACACAAATCGGGGCGCCATTGCCGTTCGTACCGCGCATAGAACACACGCGAATCGAAGGCCCCGAACGTATAGCCGCATACACCTTGATCATCTTCCAAGACAAAGGCCAGTTCCGATTCGAGCGCCAGATACGGGCCGACATAGATCCGCCCTAATGCGCCGGGGTCTTCGCGGAAGAATGGCTCCCCATCGTCACCGCTGTCGCCCGTCTTCATACAGATGTAGTCGGCAGCCTTACGATCCCCCAAACGCGCCCGGCGGATCGTAAAGCTGGACATTGAGTTACTCCCAGCGCCGTCGGTCACCGAGCGTCCGCGGTAACACCCGGCCAGTCGTCACTGCGGAACGGAGTGGCCGGCAACCCCTCGCGACTGAAAAGATTGCAGACCGGATTGTCTGCCCAGGCATAACGGACAGCTACCGCCTTGGTGACCCCTTCGGCGGAAAGCTCCACCTGGTCTCGTCCGACCACCTTGCCGTTGGCACTAACCCACTTGTGGTCCTCGCCAGCAATGGCGAAACCACGGGTCTCATTGACATCGAAGGTAGACAGGCCCCCACCGACGTGATCGAAAGTCACCACGACCTTTCCATCCTTGGCCTCCATCGACTTGAACGTGGGGCTTTGTGACTGAATGCTGGATTTTCCATAGGGTCCGGCCAATGCCCAGCGCGCGAGTCGATCGCCAACGTCTTGCTTGTTGCGCGGGTGAATGTCTTTACCTTCGCCGATATCGATGATCACTGCTTCGCCGGTCTGCTTCAATTTGTTGAGCGTCATCGTCTGCGCTTCGCGCAGTTCCGCCCAATCGCTTTCCCCTGGCTCCGCCGATTCGGCCTTGAAGTCAGCCAATTGGACCCAATAGAAAGGAAATTCTCCTTGCTGCCAGGTATCTCGCCAGTTCTGAATCATCAGCGGAAACATGTCACGATACTGATAGGCGCGACCCGCGTTGCTCTCGCCCTGGTACCAGATCGCACCACGAATCGCGAACGGCACCAGCGGCAAAATGCGCGCGTTGTACAAATTGCCCGGACGATGCTGTTGACTCAATGGACTCTGAGGTGGACGAGGCCGAGCAGGAGCGGGTTTGCCGGCTTTGTGGGCGGCATCACGCGCTTCGTGCCAGGCGGACAACTCCGTTTCGTACTTCTGCTGATCTTCCTTGGCCAGGTGCTCTTCCTCCGTGGCCGCCCACCGCTGCATCAACGGACCGTACATCCCCTCGTCACTCATCAGGTCGCGGCGAATCCATGCTTCACACGATGAACCACCCCAGGCATTGTCAATCAGGCCGATGGGACAACCCAGGACTTGATGCAACCGGCGACCAAAGAAATAACCTACCGCGGAAAATCCGCTCGCAGTTTGACTATTGCAGGCCTGCCAGCCCCCCTCAAAATCGTCCAGCGGCAGCTGTGTCCCCTCGATTTCGTTCGTGATCAAGCGAATCTCGGGATAATTGGCCGCTGCCAATTCCAAATCCGGCGAGTTGACCTGCGCGACAGCCCACTGCATGTTCGATTGCCCGGAACAAAGCCAAACCTCCCCGACCAGAATATCTTCGACGGTAATCGTTTTGTCCGGACATGAGACCGTCATCGTCAAGGGGTCGCCCACTGATAACGGTTTCAGCGTGACTTGCCATCGGCCATCTTCACCAGCCTTGCTGGTCATCGTCTGGCCCGCGATCTTGACCGTGACCGTCTCTCCAACAGCGGCCCAACCCCAAATCGGCAATGGCACGTCGCGCTGCAATACCATGTGGTCGCCGATGATCGTGGGCAGCGTCACTTCCGCGACGGCAATGGTCGCCGTGCAGATCATTGCTGACAGGGATACCCAAAAAGAAAGATAACGTCTCATTCGTGTCGTGCTCCCAAAAAATTGTTGCTGTTGCTCGAGGTCGATTATGCGCCCAAGCCACGCAGGATAGCGAGTATGATCGCCACCGTCAAAGCGCTGCCTAGTGTCGTCCAAAATACACTTTCGGCAGCGGTTTCGGCATCCCCCTCCACTTCAACCGCCAATAGCAGCGTGTTGATCGCCGTCGGGCCAGCCGACGCCAGGATTAATTGCGCCCCCGGTTGCGGCCACAACCCCAACAGCCAAACCGTCACGGCAGTCACCGCCGGTAACACCATCAGCTTGATGATCATCACCGGCCCCACGCGGCTCCAACAGGGCCACCGCCCCTGGGCCGAAAGCTGGGCCCCCAACGTTACCAGGGCCACCGGTACCAACCCCTGGGCGATAATCCGGATGCAATCATCCAGCCAAGCCGGCAAGCGGATCGCGGTTTCCCGCTGGATTATCGCCAGGATCACAACATAGAGAAACGGCAGCTTGAAAAAACCGAGCGCGCCGCGAGCTCCCCGACCCTGACCAATTGCCAATACCGTATAGCCCACTAAGAACACGGTAAGGTTCATGAACATCACGATCAATGCTTGCGTGCGCCCACCTTCTTCGCCGAAGGCAAGTATCGCGACGGGGATCCCGAAGTTGGCCGCGTTGAAGAAGAGACTGCCGACAACCATCGACGCTATCGCCGAATGATCGTATCCGAATCGCCGCAATACGAACGTCATGACAATGCCCAGTACTGCCATCGGCGTCAAGACGACGACTCCGATCAACCCCACTTCCGACCACGGCATGGTACTTGTCGATACCGCTCGAAAAAGAAACACTGGCACGAATAAGTACAGGTTGATCGAGACTAACGAGCGCAGATCGAATTGCTGCCAGCGATGAATGAGCGCACCCATACCGGCGATCACAAGTACCGGCAGCAGCACCGACACGAAAATGTGTGCAGCGCTGGCAATCATGGTCCAATGCGATAGAGGTGGCTATCGGTGCGCAGGATCAGCGATCCGGCGATCGGCACTGGAGACGCGAAGAACTGGCCGTCCAAGGCATTCTCCGCGATCTTTTCCAGTTTCGTGGCCGAAGGTTCCATGACCGTCGTCGTGCCGTTGCGGCTGGAAAAATAGAGACGCCCATCGGCGAACAGTGGCGAAGCAGAGAAGTTGCCCCCCAGGCGACCTGCCCACAGCGACTTCCCACTGGCGGCATCCAGGCAACTTACGACTCCTTCGTCATCAACCATATAAAGCTGATCGCCGACAATAATCGGTGAGGGCATGGTGGGGACCTTCTTGGCGACCTTCCATAACACGTTCGTTTCGGTAACATCGCCACTGCCGTCGGCACGTATCGCCACAAGCTGCGCCGTCCCAAATCCTGTACATATGTACACTATTCCATTGGCGGCGACGGGGCGGGGGACGTTGGAGAAGCCGCGGCCGTGATGGACTTGCCATAAGGGATCGCCCGTTTCCGGATTGTAGGAGACGACCCATTGAGCGCCGGGGATGACGAGCTGGTCGCGGGTACCGTCGTTGACCAGCAGCGGTGTGCAATAGGCTTTGTGCATATCGCCATCGCTGCCGGAAAGTGGTGGACGATTGGTCTTCCAGGCGATCTCGCCATTGTATTTGTTGAGTGCGGCAACAAATTGTTGGTCCATTCCGTCGCAGACGATGACAAGGAGATCGTGGTAGAGGAAAGGTGAACTGCCGGGGCCAACGCCATGTTGGATCGGCAACGTTTGGCGCCAGATCACTTCGCCCGAGCGGGCATCGAGGCAAGCGGTGCCGAAGGCGCCGAAGTGGCAGTACACACGTCCTTCTTCGATGGTGGGGGAAGGCGAGGCGTAGCTGTTGAGTTTGTGAATCGCGGCGGGGGTTTGGTGCCGGAACACTTCGATGTCATGGATCAGCAGGCCGCTATCGAGGTCGTAGCATTGCGCGTGCAGGGCGACCTCCTCGGCCACCTGTCGTTCACCGGGTTGTTTTTCGCTCTTCAGCAATTCCGCTTTGCGGTCGTCCGAGGGCCACTTTTCGATGGCGGTTGTGAGCCAAATCTGGTTTTCCCAGACGACAGGCGTCGACCAACCGCGACCGGGGATGGCGGTCTTCCAAGCGATATTCTCCGTTTCGCTCCAGTGGACGGGTAGTTCCTGGGCGTTGGACCTACCCTGCCCGTCCGGCCCACGAAAATCGGGCCAGTTCTCGGCATGGCACGGAGAGACAAGGCGCGTAGAGATAAGGCACGTAGAGATAAGGTATACAAACACCAGCGGGAATGCCGATCGGGGAACTACAAGCGCAAAGTTATCTCTCATCGTGCAACTCGGCTGGAACCAATTGGGTGGGAATTCTGATGTGGAAACGCACGTATAGATTAACTGCTGCAACACCGGCTGGCTACCAGTCGGGCGGTTTTCTCGCGACCGTCGATCGATTATGGTGGTTACCAGGTTCGATGTGCTATTTCGAGCGGAAGGCCCGTTTTGCCAGGAGAAACACGACATGGTGACCCCATCTGCGATCTTGATGTTAGCGTCGGTATTGGGAGCGGCGGGCGAAGCGGAACGGCCGAATATCTTATTCATCATGGCGGACGATCATGGCTATCAGGCAATCAGTGCCTATGGTCATGGGATTAACGAAACGCCCAACATTGATCGGCTTGCCAAGGAGGGGATGCGATTTGACCGTGCGTTCGTCACGAATTCGATTTGCGGCCCATCGCGGGCGGTCATTCTCACGGGACTTTACAGCCATCTAAATGGCTTCAAAACGAACAACGACCGGTTTGATGGCTCGCAACAGACCGTTGCCAAGATCTTGCGAACATCGGGCTACCAGACGGCGATGATCGGCAAATGGCATCTGGTGAGTGATCCGACGGGATTCGACTATTGGCATATCTTGCAGGGGCAGGGTCCATACTACAACCCGCGGATGAAGACGCCTGAAGGTGTTGTCCCGCACACGGGGTACACTACCGACATCATTGGCGACCTGACATTGGATTGGCTGCAGAACAAACGCGATCCCGACAAGCCGTTTTTCTTGATGTGCCATCACAAGGCGCCGCATCGCAATTGGCAGCCAAGCCCCAAATACTTGCACAAGTACGACGACGTGCAGATCAAGGAACCGGAAACGTTGTTCGATGATTACTCGAATCGCACGCGGGCCGCCGCCGAGCAAGAAATGACTGTTGCCAAGCATCTGTCACCCAATGACTTGAAACTGATCGAACAGCGGGGTTTGAACGACGAACAGGCCGAGGCCTGGAATGCCGCCTATGGTCCGAAGAACCGTGCGTTTGAAGAGGCCAAACTGGAGGGGGACGAGTTGGTGCGTTGGATGTATCAGCGTTACGCGAAGGATTACTTGCGGTGTATCGCCGCGGTGGATGAAAATGTCGGCCGAGTGTTGGATTATCTGGAAACGACTGGGTTGGACAAGAACACCATCGTCTTCTACACGTCGGATCAAGGATGGTACCTGGGCGAACATGGTTGGTACGACAAGCGCTGGATGTACGAGGAATCGTTCCGCACTCCGCTGCTGATTCGCTGGCCGGGTCACACTCCTGCCGGCTCCGTAAACACGGACCTGGTGATGAACCTTGACTTTGCTCCCACGTTTCTACAGGCGGCCGGCGTTCCCGTGCCGGAACAGATGCAAGGCGAAGGGATGGAGCTGATCCTCAACGGCCAGCCCGTACCGGATTGGCGGAAGGAGGTCTATTACCACTACTACGAATACCCGCAGCCGCATCGCGTGCAACCCCATTACGGGATCCGCACCGACCGCTACAAACTGATTCGTTTTTACGGCATCGATCAGTGGGAACTGTTTGATTTGCAGGAAGATCCACACGAGTTGACCAGCATCTACGGTCGGGCCGACATGGTAGCCGTGCAGCAGGATCTTCAATCGCGGTTGATCAAATTGCGCGATAAGTATCAGGACCACGAACCGGACGAGTAGAAGTCGCGGGTGCGCAGGATTGGATGCGTCTTGCTTTTGGTATTCGTGTGCCCGTAGTGCTGCTCTGGGACAGCAGACCTGCCTGATGCTTTTGCCTTGTGGTTCGCGGCATTGATGCCCCGCACGGTTGACCGTATGCCGATTCCGAAAAAATATTTCGCCTGCGCCCAACGGCTCGTTGGCTGTCGCTCTTATTCGTAACGACAATTCCTTTCCTTCCTTTCGTTACGAATCCCAAGGAGCTGTACGATGAACGCCAACCGACGAACCCGTCCATTCCACGTCGAATCCATGGAAAAACGCGAATTGTTCGCGGCGGACTTGGGATTGACTCCCGTAGCAACGACGGCTTCAACCGAGATCACGACAGAAACGGCAACCGTCGAGGCGAGCGAGGCAAAGCCAATGTGCTATTTAAAATACAAGCTCGATCGGTGCTTTGTGAAATCGTGGTCGACCAGCGGTGATGCCGATGACCGGCCCACCGAAGAAGTTGCCTTTTACTACAACAAGATTGCCGCACAGTACGCGCCAACCACCGACGCAGCCTTCGCGACCATTGAGTCGTTCATGTAACGTTCCGCGGCTGTCCCAGCCGTCATCCATCAAACGCCGGCCTGTCCTGCAAAACGCGCGATGGGCCAGCTGAGGACAGTTTCGCAGCGCGTAACGTCCAGAAAAGGGCCGGGCGCACGAGGAACTCCAGCGCCGTGCTGCTGATCAGCCCGCCGATGATGACCGTCGCTACCGGGTACAGCAGTTCCTTGCCGGGAACGCCCTCGGCAAGTGCTAAAGGCAACAAGCCGATTCCCGACGTCAGTGCGGTCATCAGCACGGGGGCCAGTCGCTGGCGGCTGGCACGCACCATCGTTTCGACGGACCAGTCATGTCCTTCCTCGCGGATCAGGTGCAAATAGTGGTTGATCAAC
>JAGQPD010000384.1:6418-8791 GCA_020426865.1 Planctomycetales bacterium | reverse complement strand
GAATCGGTATTACCATCCGCAACTGGGGAGGTTTGGGCGTAGGGATCCGATTGTTTACGTCGGCGGAACAGCTAATCTATATGAGTATGTCGTATCGAGTCCGGTGACATATTACGATCCGAGTGGGTTGTTGGGTCCCTATGGCAATTACAAGCTTTGTATGAAGAATTGCGCTCAAATGAAAAATGGAATGAATAAAGATGAATGCGCAGAGCGTTGCCGAAAAAGAAGGCAGAAAGAGGAAGCCGAGGAAGAAGAACTTACTATCAAGGACGGACTAGCGCACGGAGTTGACCTTCGTCCGTTGTTGGAGGAGAACAAGAAACATGGAATTTTGGACGGCTTAGTGGAGTCGTTCACTTCGGAACATTATCAGAACAACGGCCAGGACGGGCCGTGTGGTGCTCATTGTCACATAATGGCACACTGGGTATATTACAATTTGGAGGATGGTAAGAAACTGAAACTGGTGTCGCACAATTTGTATGCGAATTATCATAATCTCGTCGAGTTTTTTCCATGGCTCTTTGGCTTAAAGAATCAGAATTGTATTAAGGTCGTGATAATCGGTGACGATGGGCTGGCAGTTGATGGCGCCGAGTCGTTTTATTTGGACAACGGCTTCATTGGTGGAAGTAATCATATTATTTCAAAGGATGATGCGGAGTTCTTTGTTGGCCCGGACGGCTACGATCACCCCATTGGTAATCCGTATATTAACATGCAGCCTTAGCTTTGGTTCCATCGAATGGAGGTTTTTCAACGGGTGGCGCATGCATGGTCCGAGTCAGGGCATTTCGAAATGCTTAGCCGAACGGTTCCCAGGAAATCCTTTGAGGGCGCGACAATTTTTGCGACTTGCTGGTTGCTAGGGGGTGAATTCAAGACAATTCGCGTTCGCGGCGCAGAGAGGCGTAATCGATGAGATTATTGTCATGGTTTTTGTTCGTCGGCATGGTTTGCTCTTGTTGGGTGGCCATCGGACAATGGAGTTTCTTCTATGTCCCCCTAACGGGCTTGGTTTGGTATTTCGGAACGCTTGAGCGACACAAAAGTCGTGGCGGATGCGTTTTGGCCTTACTCATAACGTTTGTCGGTGCGATGCCGCTCGTCCGATTTATCGTTGTTGATCCGTTATCAGTAACAATGGCAAAGAGCGCGGAGCGACGAATACGCACTACTTCTTTCGCAGTGGACAAATATGTCGAGACGCGGGGCGAGTTACCGTTTTCGAATCAATCGCTTGATGGCGAGCTTGGAGTCCACAGTTGGCGGGCTCGCGTTTCACATTGTTTGGGCGAGGCCGGGAATTATCGGCTGGACCAGTCCTGGAACAGCAAAAAGAACTCTCGCCTGGTTGAATCCTTTATTCCAGAGATGTTTCGGGATTCTAAAGCGCCCTTCGACGAGTCAAGCACGTGTACTCCGTTTGTTGCCGTGACTGTCGAATCGGAGGAGGGGATTGATCAAGAAAACGAAAGTAATGGGAAGAACAGCACTACCGAGCTGAGTAGTAGTGACTGGGAGGGGTACGTAATAGTTGAGATTCAAGGCGGAGTCGATTGGTCGAATCCAGGCGACAATACTGGTTTTAACCGCAGGAGCCTATCGGAGGTCGCGGAACTATTAGAGATTCATCACTTAGACTACTGGCTGTGGGGTAAGAGCGAAGTATACGTAGGAGTACCACAGGGTTGCGTTAGGTTTGATGCTGCTAGTCAATGCCTACTGATGAAATCGGTCGATGAGTTCGAGTCTGGCGGCTACCACGGACGTGGTAGTCCACACATACGATGGAATCGCGTAATCGGCCTGATCGGCTATTTGGCAATGCATTGCTTGCCAACTTTGTATCCGGAAACATACCTAGGTTCAAGAGGGAATCAAGTAGAAGATGATTCCCATGCGAACTGACACTGTGCTGGCGCATCGGTAGCGGCAAATAGATGAGTCGTTGGCACGGGCATTGCTTTTAGAGCGTTAGATGGCGATTTCTAGCGACGGATGAGCGTCGCGTACCGCGGCGAGCGAAGTGCCCGTCTGTTGGACGTGGTTAGAAGCGTGCTTACGTCCGTCACGACTGCTATAGTGCGAGCATGGAAGTGCGGCTGGCGCGGACGCTGAGCGCGACACGGTGTTGGCCGTGAATCAAGATAACGATTCTTTGCGGGACGCCCCGTTGCCAAGATCGAGCGAGTGTGTGTCATCACGGGACTCCCGATCGAGGTGGTGGTCGGGTAGGCGCGGGCGACATGAAGTGGTACGCCGTAAGCTCGCGGTTGATCCGCTCTCGGGCGCGGCGAGGTACGGTCGCGCCGTGGACGGCCCATCCGATCTCGGCTCGCAGCAGGTCGACAAAGCGCAGCTTCCGCT
>JAGQPD010000384.1:0-6407 GCA_020426865.1 Planctomycetales bacterium | reverse complement strand
GCAGTCGGCTTCGGGGTCTTCGTCGCCTCAGCGACCGCTGCGCGGTCAAACACAATGACGCTCTCCCCCGATTCGACGTGGGGGGCGGGCAAGGTTACTACGTTCCATCCCAGGCTTCCAGGAGTGCTTGGTAGTCTACGAAATCGAGCCGCTCTCGTTTACGGGTATATCCCACGTAGCTGCTGTGCTTCCAGGCATCGGGCTTTGCGCACAACGGCCGTTTGGCAAACCTGAGCGATCGCATGCGGCATGCTGCGTCCTCCAGGGCCGAAGGCCCGCCATTTGCATAGCCCAGGCCAACGGCCTGGGTCCGGATGGTGTTATATTCCCCCCGGCGTTGTCGTCCGGGCCTCCGGCCCGGACGACCACACCGGCGCGCGGGGTCCTTGATAACCCAGCCCTGCGGGCTGGGCTATGCAAATGGCGGGCCTTCGGCCCTGCAACCACCGCCACTTGCGTTAATCCCAGACATGACGCTCGTCGCGTGGGGCATTCAGGGTCAAAATTGGTTTTCGGTTTTCAGCATGGCTTGCTCGACTTGTTTCCGTCGGTGGCGGTACGCGGAGGACTGCAACTCCTGCCGTTTGGCACTGCGCGCCGACGTTCGGTAGGGTCTTGCTTCTCGGCCAGCTTGATCATCCGCTTCAAAAAGGACTTCGAGCCGATCACCCACTCGTCCCATGCAGAGCTGAGTGGATTGACCAATTTGTCTTTGAGCCTTTGAGAAACAAATCGACGATAGGCGCTCGCAGCATTTTGTCTGCCAAACGTTCAAGAGGGAATGAAGTAGAAGATGAAAGAGGGAATAAAGTAGAAGATGATTCCCCATGCGCACTGACACTGTGCTGGCGCATCGGTAGCGATAAAAAGGAGAATCGTTGGCACGGACTTTGCTTTTAGAGCGTTAGATGGCGATTTCTAGCGACGGATGAGCGTCGCGTGCTGCGGCGAGCGAATTGCCAGTCGAATGGACGTGTTTTGAAGCGTGCTTACGTCCGTCACGACTGCTAGTCGAAACCTAGTAGTCGAAACCTAGAGGGTCTACATTCTAGTCTACATTCTACAGCCGCAAGAGAAAAGTGATGCATATAATATTTTTTTTCGGCAAATTCATAATTGATTCCCGCCGCCAGATTCTGAGTTTTAGAGACTCCGATTCTGAGTTTTAAACACTCCAAAATCATCACTTTGCGCCATAGCTGCCAGCGAAAAGTGTTGAAAAATATTGTATTTTATTCGATTTTTGTGTTGGCACCTGCAGCTTTTCGAATCCTAGAGACTCAATATGTTACTCTATATGTTTGGGGTCCACCCCACTCCTTGCCGTTCGCGCCATCGCTTCGTGCTACGCCGGTCTAGCGAAAACTGCTCTGGATAAAAATATTTTCTTGTTGAGGCATGCTTGACTTCTACTTTGGTGGTCAGGCCCTTGGGAATTTACGCAAGTCCGAGAAACGCATCGCAACAGTCGATAGAATCTGACATACCAGCCGGGCCGCCGCCGTGGCGAATCAGAAATCTGTTCTCGTGACGACGCCGGCACGTTTTTCCCCTCGCACGGAACCATCGGCGGCGATTGGATTTCGTCTTGTCGAGGTTTTCCCTAGACCTTTCGCGGTCGGCGTTTTTTGACGCTCGCGATGACGACCGCTATGATGGTGCTAGAACACATTTAGCTCCCCTACCCCGCGCCATGACGCGTTGTGGTCCCGCCTATGTCCCAACTTAACATGCCGAGCCGTCCGGCGATTTCCATCCGGTGTAGCCTGGCCTCGGGACGAGTTTCTCCCGTCACTAACGCGAGCAACCCCCTTATCCGTTTGGTGACGATACACCGTCTCCGTCGATTTTGCCTTACTATTCTCTATGTTTTATCGTGGAGTCCATCTGATGAATCGTACACGCAACGATTGTGCGGGCAATGCGGTTAGCCGTCGCAATTTCATTACTGTCGGTGCGATAGGTGGGCTGGGCCTGACATTAACAGATTTTTTCCGTATCCAATCCGCACAGGCCGAGATCAAGGACTATGTGAGCCGCGAGGGTACGGCCAAGTCGATGATTTTTATTTTCTTGCCTGGCGGAATGGCTCATCAAGAAACCTTCGATCCCAAGCCCTTCGCACCGATCGAGTATCGTGGTCCTCTCAACAGCATCGAAACCAGTGTCACGGGCGTTCGTGTTGGCGAGTACTTGGCAGAGACCGCCATGGTGATGGATCGTTTGACGGTATGTCGAGCAATGACCCACGGCGAGGCGGCTCACGAACGAGGAACGCACAACATGTTCACCGGGTATCGCCCTAGCCCGGCGTTGCAGTATCCGAGCATGGGGAGCGTAGTCGCTCATGAATTCGGTCCGCGAAACAATCTTCCTCCTTATGTCTGCATACCCAACCAGCCGAACGAATTTGCCGGCACCGGTTATTTGAGTTCCTCGTACGCCGGGTTCAGCTTGGGAGCCGATCCGGCTGGTGGCAATTTCAAAGTTCGCGACCTGCAAATGCCGGGAGGCGTGAGCGACGAGCGGTTCACCAAGCGTCGCCGCATGCTGGACGTTGTGAATGCTCGATTCGCAGAGCTCGAGAAATCTGACGCCTTGGATGCCGTTGATACTTTTTACCAGCGCGCTTACAGCCTGGTTAGCTCCGAACAGGCACGCGAAGCCTTCGATCTGGAGAAAGAAGATGGTGGGCTGCGTGATGCATATGGAAGAAATACAGCGGGTGCTCGCATGCTGTTGGCCCGAAGACTGGTTGAGTCGGGAGTCCGATTTGTGACACTTACATATGGCGGTTGGGATATGCACGATAATATCCAACGCGGTATGCAGCGGCAGATACCCGAATTCGACAAGGGGTTTGCAACTCTGATCAAGGATCTCGATGACCGCGGTTTGCTCGACAGCACGCTGGTCTGCGTGGCCACCGAATTCGGCCGCACTCCCAAGATCAACAATAATGCCGGACGTGACCATTGGCCGAAGGTCTTTAGCATCGTCATGGCCGGCGGCGGCATCAAGCGTGGAAATGTGTTTGGTGCTTCCGACGCCACGGCGAGCGAACCGGAGTCCGACCCGTTGACTGTTGCCGATTGGGCCACCACCGTTTACGACCGTCTTGGCATTGTCGCTGACAAGGAACTGATGGCCCCTGGAAATCGCCCGATCGAAATTGTGGACGGTGGACAAGTCCGCAAGGAATTGCTTGCCTAAATCAAGTCAAATGGAGCCATTCGTTCTTATGTGTCATCGACGAGTCACTACGGCAGCGGCGAGTTTAGCGTTGACTTTCCTATGCGTGCTGCCACTGTGCGCGGCATCACCGCAGTTAAACATTATCTTGCCGCGCGGTGTCCAACGAGGGCATACGCATACGTTGACCTTTCAGGGTGAACGCTTGCAAGACGCCCAGGAGGTTCTTGTCTACTACGACGGGATTTCGGTCGAGTCACTGGAGGTCGTAGACGACAAGAACGTTAAGGTTGCGGTCAACGTGCCGAGCAACTGCCCGCTAGGCGAACAAATCGTCCAACTGCGAAGCACGACCGGTATCAGCGAATTCCGTTCATTCGTCGTCCATGGGTTGCCAACGGTCGATGAACAGGAACCGAATTCCTCATTCGACTCGCCGCAGTCAATCGGGTTGAATGTCGCCGTTGCAGGTGTTATCCAGAACGAGGACGTCGACTACTATTCGGTTGCGCTGGCAAAGGGCCAAAGGTTGAACGTCGAGATTGAAGCCATCCGCTTGGGTACGACGCTCGTCGATCCGTACCTATCGATCTTGGACAGTCGTAGATTCGAGCTAGCTGCGGCCGACGATGTTCCGTTGGTGCAGCAGGACTCCGTCGTTGGCATGATCGCACCGGATGACGGCACATATATCATACAGGTTCGCGACAGTTCATACGGCGGCGACGACAATTCGCACTACCGCCTATATGTCGGCACTTTTCCGAGACCGACCGCTGTCTATCCTGCTGGCGCAAAGCGGGGCAGCCAGATCGAAGTGACGTATGTGGGTGACCCCGGTGGCGACATCGTCGCGCCGCTTGCCGTGCCAAATCATTCTCGACGATCGTTTAAGGTATACGCCCAAGACGACCACGGGGAGGCCCCATCGGGCAACATTTTCCGAATATTCGATCACGACAATTTTCTGGAGCAAGAGCCCAACAACGTAGTTGCCGATCCGAACTCCACGGAACTCCCGTTGGCGTTCAACGGACGCATCGAGAATCCCGGGGATGTCGACTGCTTTCGCTTTGCCGCAAAAAAGGGACTTGCATTTGACGTGGAATGCTATGCCAGACGCCTTCGTAGCGGACTCGATCCAGTGATGAACATCTACAGGGCCGATGGCGGGCACTTGGAAGGCAATGACGATTCACGTGGGCCCGACAGCTACTTGCGTTGGGAGGTTCCCGAAGACGGTGAATACGTCATCGCGATCACCGACCATTTGGGGCGAGGTCGAGCCGATTACGTCTATCGCGTCGAGCTTACTCCACCTGCGCCTTCCTTGACGTGGGGCATTCCGCGTGTCGATCGGTATTCGCAATATCGGCAGGCGATCGTCGTTCCCCGGGGTGGGCGGTTTGGCACTTTGATGCTGGCGACCCGGACGAATTTTGCAGGACCGCTCCACCTGGAAACAAACAATCTGCCTGCGGGCATCAAGGTGCACAGCGAGATAATGCCGGACTTCTTGAACGAAATGCCGGTGGTTTTCGAGGCAACCAATGACGCTGCAATCACTGGCCAATTGGTTGAGTTCTGGGGAAAACATGCCGAAGAAGGATCGACCATCCGTGGTCATTACGAGAATTCCGCCGACTTCGTCTTGGGACCTCCGAATAATCAGGTTTATTACTCCGGCATTGTCGATCGACTACCGATCGCGGTTGTTGAACCGGTACCATTTCAGATCGAGATTGTTCAACCGCAACTGCCGATCGTTGCCAACGGCAGCAAACAATTGAAGATCAAGCTGACGCGTTTCGCGGGATTTACGGGCGCCGTGGAAGTACAAGTCCCATTTCGACCGCCGGGAATTGGCGCACCTCCATCGATCAACATCGCGGAGAGTGCCAGTGACGGTTTTTATCCGCTCAGCGCGAACGACAAGGCACGCATTGGCACCTGGCCGATCTACGCCATTGCATCGGCGAATGTGGACGGACAAGTATGGGTTAGTTCTCAGTTGGCAAAGCTAGAAGTGGCCGAACCGTATGTAGCGTTAGAATTTCGGCGATCCGCCTGCGAGCAAGGTGAGGCAACACAAATACTCGCGACAGTGACGGTTCAGCGGCAGCTTCCCGGCGAAGCTCAGTTGCAGTTGCTTGGGCTTCCTCCCAAGACGACGTGTAAGGCCGAAACCGTCGGGCAGGAAACGCAGGAATTGGCGTTCCTCGTTCAGACGGAACCCGACAGCCCCGTGGGGACGCACAAGAACATTTTCGGTCAGTTGGTCTGGCACATTGGTGAGGAAGAGATCGTCGCCAGTAGTGGCGTCACCGAACTACAGATCAACGCGCCACTACCGGAACCTCAGCCGCCTACCGGCGAACTGGCAAACACGCCGCCAACATCAGAAAAACCCGCGGCAGAAAAGCCGTTATCGCGGCTGGAAAAACTACGCCTTGCTGCAAAGCAACAGGCCGTGGGAGGCGATCACAAACACGATGACCCGTAATTCACACGACGTCGATCGATCAGCAGTCACTGCACGTCAACGATTCCACGATAGCCATCCCCGAGAGCTCGATAGGATCCATCGTTCCATGACAATGCTTCGCTTTCCCGGTCGGACATCATCTTTACCACGTTTCTTGATGCTAGTTGTCGCGGCACTGATGTGCGGCACGCGTCCTACCGTGAACGCCGGGGTTGTGGACGAGCCAGCACGGGAAGGGGTCGTCAAGGTCTACCCTAGTGAGATACGGCTTGCCACAAGCCGTGACGAACAGTCATTCGTAGTGCAGGTGACCCATTCTAACGGATTGACAGGTGACATCACATCGGAGGTGCAGGCCACGCTTTTGAACCCAACGCTGGCAAAGATCGACGGCAATCGTGTGCTGCCGTTGGCCGATGGAGCGACCGAGCTGCATTTGGTATGGCGTGGTCAAACTGTCGTCGTACCCGTGATCTGCGATCAGGCGGCCGTCGATCGACCGATCAGTTTTCGATTGGATGTAATGCCGGTGTTCATGAAGAGCGGCTGCAATCAGGGGAGCTGCCACGGTGCGGCGCGAGGCAAGGATGGTTTTCGATTATCGCTATTCGGATTTGATCCAGCAGGCGATTACTATCGTTTGACGCGCGAGCAGCCAGGACGCCGACTGAACTTGGCGGTACCGCGGGACAGTCTCTTGCTGGAAAAGGCCATTGGCGCGGTTTCTCAT
>JAGQPD010000383.1 GCA_020426865.1 Planctomycetales bacterium | reverse complement strand
CCGGTTGGCCACCGAAGATCGCCAGGTCATCGATCGTACGCTTTCGGCTGCCCGGCCCGGGTCGTATTGCTTGATTGTCCGTCGCAACGCGATCGCCTGTTTGAAGTGCCGTCATCGGGATTCATCCTTCACACGCACGATTGCTGTTGCAGACTCGCCTGCCACATCTGACGATACGCATCCTGCAAATCGGCAATGTACGGCTTGGGGTCACAGATTGTGCACGCCATCATCGTTCGCAACTGACTGCTCAGGCTTTGCAGTCGACTGCGGTCCGCTGCCAGTCGCGCGACACATTGCACGTAGTCGTCGGCGTCGCGGGCGATCAGATCGTCCAAGCCTAAGCGGACCAGCGCCGAAGCGGTCGCCCGACCACATGGCCGATCGCCACGCACGGTTGGCGTCGGGACCCCCATCCACATCGCTTCCAACGCCGTCGTACCGCTCCCCCAGGGAATTGCATCCAGGAGAATGTCCATGGCACCGTACGCCGTTAGGTGCTCGCCGCTATCATCCCACGCAAAATCGACGCGCTGCGGCTCGACCCCAAATTCCACCAGGCGTTGCAGGATCAACGATTGCAGTTCCAAATTGTCACGCAGCGAATTCCGGAAGACTAGCAACCGGGAATCAGGAGTGACCGCGAGGAGCTTGGCCCACATCGCCAGTGTCTGCGACGACATCTTGTCTGGCTTATGTGTCGAACCGAACACAATCGGCCGTGCCGAGTCGTAATCTCTTGGCGACAGTTCGGGCGTACTTTTCGGTGGCTGCCAGCAGCATCCACCGTGCGGCAAACGCCACACTTGCTCGCTGTAATACTGGTCGTCCTCCGGCGGATCCCGATCAACGTCAGTGATCACGTAATCGATGTGAGCGAGCCCGGTAGTATTGAGGTATCCCAACATCGACGCTTGCACTGGTGCCGGACGTTTCGCGAACACCTTCAGTCGATTACGTGCGGTATGCCCGGCCAAATCGACCAAGATGTCGATTTCATCTTGCCGAATGAGACCAGCGAGCATTTCGTCGGACAGGCCGCTGGTAAAGCGCCAGCCATCGACCAATTTCTGTTGCGTCTGGGTCGTTGCGTCGGGCCGGAGGACTTCGGCGTAGCAATAGACCTCGAATCGTTTTCGGTCATACGACTCGAAAATCGGCATAACAAAACCACGCATGGCATGATGATAGAGATCGGGTGAGACGTATCCAATGCGCAATCGCTTGTCGGCTCCGGCCGCGTGCAGGTGCGAATGGTCATCTGGCCGTCGATCATCTTCCGGTATCAAGCCGGCCCATTGGAGGTGTGCGTCGAACATTCGCTGCCGAGAACATTCGGCATCCAGATTCAGTGCGTAAAGATAGTCGCTCCAGGCGTTGTCGTTCATCGGATCGTATTGTATTGCTTCCTCGAAGCAGGCGATGGCCCGAGGAATATCGTGAGCTTCCTGATAGCAGATTCCGGCCGCCACCCATGCGGTAGGTCGGCGAGGGTCCAGTTCCAAAGCACGGTTTAATCGATCCATCGCCAATGCTAACTGGCCACTCTCACGCAACACATTCGCAAGATTGACCATCGCTTCACACGAATCAGGCTGAAGCCGTAACACAAACTCGAGTGTCCGACGTGCTTCCGACAATTCTCCCAGGTGTCGGAGCATAGCACCGCGGTTGATCAATCCTTGGACCTGTTGTGGCTGCAGACTCAATGCCCGATCCTGATTGGTCAGTGCCGCATCCAGTTTTCCCAAACGCAATTGTACGGATGCCAGATTTGTCCACGCCTCGGCGTTCCGTGGATCGGCGTGGGTCGCGGCGACAAGCGCCTCCAGCGACTCCACGTTGCGGTGCTGCAACCACAATGCATTGCCCAATACACTCCAGGCGAGTGCGTGATCCGGCTGCAGTTTCAACGCGCGCCGGCAACTGACTTCCGCTTCGTGTGGTTGTGATACCGACATCAACACAGACGCGCGATTGGCATGATAATCGGCCACGTGGCCTCGCAAGCGTATCGCCCGGTCAAGGCACTCCAGTGCCCGATCAGTCATCCCTTGCTGATGGGCTACCAGACCGCTCAAGTGCCAGGCGTCGGCATGCCGCGCGTCCAACTCAATGACCTGCTGGTAGATACGACCGGCGGCCGGCAAGTCCCCCTGCCGGTGATGACACACACCGGTCAACATTAAATCCTGCAATTCTGACATCTCGCCTCCTGTTGGCAAAAGTCTCCGCGAACCTTTCGCACGTTATCGAATGGTCCCGAGAAAACTTGCCCCAGACTAGCAAGACATCAAAACCTGCTTGGCTTGCCGCACGAGTTCGGCATCGGTCACAGTAAAGTCATCGGCGGCAACCGGTTGAGCAGCGTCGACCGATTTGTTGCCGAACGAACCGTGAAATTGATGACAACCCGTCATCTGTAAAATTGTTTGAAGATTCTCTGGTCTTACGCCGGAACCAACCACCAAGCCGATGCGATCATGCGCGTACTCGCGCATCTGCCGGAGCCCCGCGACGCCCTGCGCTGCCGTCGAAGCGCCACCCGAGGTGAGAACGCGATCCACGCCCAGTTCTACGAGCGTGTCAAGTGCGACAAGCGGCTCTGCAACACAGTCGATGGCCCGATGAAATACGTTTTCGTGTCCTTTTGTTATCGTTAACACCTGCTCGATCCGGCGTGCATCCACCGTACGATCGCGATTCAAGAATCCAAATACGAAACCCGTCACACCCTGCTCGATCAGCGGGGGAATATCGGCAAGCAATGTTTGGAATTCAGCTTCTGAATAGCAAAACCCGGCACTCCGCGGACGCAACATGCATAGGAGGGGAAGGGAAACCGCCTGCTGGATTTGGCGGACCAGTCCGACCGTGGGCGTGAGCCCCCCCAATTCGAGTGCCAGATTGACCTCCAAGCGATCGGCACCGCCGTCGGCGGCGCGAAGAGCACTTTCTACCGAAGCGACACATACTTCCAACACTCGAGGAACCGTTCCCATGGCACGACTTGCTATTTGCTTCTTGGGATTAATGACGAACAACGCGGTGCTGCGGATCCGCTGACGTTACCTTACTGGTTTTGGTCCACCCCTAGAAGGTGTGGCGGCAGGGGCGGGTCCGGACGGCTGGGGGGACACTGCCGGGACGGCTGGGGACAGCCGTGGAACTTTGCTCGGGACAACCGTGGGACTTGGTGAACCGGTGGGGGATGGGGTGCGTATGAGGTGAATTGGGCCGGAACTTGGAGGGCGTCTGCGGTGTTGTAAGTAGATCGCCAGGCCGTTCGGCCGATTTTTGGGAACAGCTGATTTTTGGGAACAGCTGATTTTTGGGAACAGAGGTGCAAACAGCCGAGGAGATCCGCATGGGTTTGGCAGCCATGTCCAGTTCCGTACCCCGCCGCTGGCTCGGTGAAGTTCGGCAGGGTGACGACGGTCATTTGGGAGCGTTGTTGGAGCTCTATCGCAACTATTTGTCGCTACTGGCGGACAGTCATCTTGACCCGAAGTTGCGTGCTCGGGTGAGTCCGTCCGATTTGGTGCAGGAAACGATGTTGGAGGCGCACCGGGACATCCGTCAATTCCGGGGCGAATCGGAGCTTGAGTTCCTGGGATGGCTGCGCCAGATTCTTGTCAACAATTTGGCGCAGGTTGTTGAAAAGCATGTGTTGGCGGTCAAGCGAGACGTGCGCCGCGAGGTTTCCCTGGAGGGCCTGCGGACGGCGGTTGAGCAATCGACAATTCATTTAGGGCAAGTGCTGGCGGGACGGGAAGAACCGCCGCACGCCGAAATGGAACGACGCGAACGCGCCGTGATTCTGGCAGATCTTCTCACATCGCTACCGCCTCATTATCGGGAAGTCCTGATGATGCGCAATTTGCAAGGACTACGATTCGACGAGGTAGCGAGAAAGCTGAATCGGACGGTACCGGCAACGAAGATGTTGTGGATGCGCGCGATCAAGCAGCTGCGTCAAGCGTACGATAATCGGTTTTTGCAATGAGCGGAATTCGAGCGAACACCGATGACCGCTCCATGTCTCCAAGTAGCATGGGAAATCTATCGAGCGAGCTTCAGCAGAAGTTGGCTGATGTCCTGGATGACTATTTGACAGGTTTGGAGCAGGGACTTCCGCGCAACGAAGACGAATTGGTATCGCGGTATCCCGAGTTGGCAGAACCATTGCGGGAGTTTCTTGGTGGGCTAGCGCTGCTGCACGACGGGACAGGCGAATTTCGGGACGCCCGGACCAATCTGGATCGGTCAACGGAGCCGGAACCCAATGGCCGCGTTCTCGGCGACTTTGAACTCGTACGCGAGATCGCTCGCGGCGGCATGGGAGTTGTCTATGAAGCGCAGCAGCGGTCGCTGGAACGACGAGTCGCACTGAAAGTGCTGCCGTTTGCCTCGATGCTGGACAGCAAACAGCGGATTCGTTTTCAGAACGAGGCGCGCGCTGCCGCGCAGTTGCACCATCCGCATATCGTGCCTGTCTATGGTGTGGGAGTTGACCGGGGCGTCCACTATTACGCCATGCAGCTGATCGAAGGATACTCGTTGGCCGACTGGATCAACGCCCGACACAGCGCCACATACATGCCACACGATCCCTGCGGCACGGCCGGGACACCGGCATATTTTCGGTACGTGGTCGCACTGGTCGTGCAGGCTGCCGATGCCTTACACGCAGCCCACGAATGTGGTGTGATCCATCGCGACGTCAAACCCTCCAATCTGCTGCTCGACCTCGCCGGCCACCTTTGGGTTACCGACTTTGGGTTGGCTCGCAGCCAACTTGCGGGGAGTCACACGCATTCTGGCGACATCGTCGGCACACTCCATTACATGAGCCCTGAACAGGCCAACGGCGAATCGGCACTGGCCGACCCTCGCAGCGACATCTATTCACTGGGGGTCACGCTCTATGAGCTGTTGACACTGCAACGCCCTTTCGACGGCGACGACTATGTGCAAGTTGCGGAACGGATTCGCGAGGGACAATTCCGGCGACCCCGCGCATGCAATCGCCATCTCCCCCAAGATCTGGAAAACGTGATCTTGCGAGCCATGGCTTCCGAACGCAGTGAACGCTATGGCAACGCCGCTGAATTGGCCGACGATCTCCGCCGGTTCCTTGATGGAGTTCCCACATGCGCGCGACCCCCACGGCTGATGAATCGCATTTGGAAATGGACAACCCGCCACCGGCGCTCAGTCGTCGTCGGGCTGGCCACATCCGTACTTGCTATCCTGGGGCTCGTCGTCAGTATCGTCATGGTCTCGCATCAAAAGCATCAAGCGGAACAAAACTATCAGGCTTCGCAAATCAATTTCAGTGAGGCGGAAGCGGCGGTGGATGAGTTGGGAATGGAGGCAGCCGAGTTGCTGTCGAGCACACCCAACACAGAAAAGGTACGCCGAAGCTTGTTGGAAAAGGTACTGCACTATTACCAGCGGCTCTTGTCGCGTGCCACCGATGCGCCCGAATTGAAAGAACGGATCGCGATGACACATGCCAAGATGGCCAGAATTCATCAACAGCTGGGTGATCTGGACAACGCATTGCGCGAATTCCAGCAGGCGGAAGATGATTGGAAAAACGTCGTGCAGGCCGGCAATTATGCTCCACGTGCCGTCGAACAATGGCGACGTTGTCAAAATGAAATCGCTTTGGCACTGCATGACCTGGCACGATCTCAGGAAGCCATACAGCATTTGCAGCTGGCCATTGACGACCGGCAGCAGATCGTTGACCTTCAGCCAGACGACGAAGCAGCGAAAATCGATTTGGCGACATTTCAAATCAATCGTGGCCGGATTCTTGCCGACATCGGGGAGCGAGAACGAGCGAAGGTGTGTTTTCAGTTTGCCATCAATCTATTCGACGATCCCACGCATCCGTCTGACGACAGTGCGGATTCGCGTCGCCTGTTGGCCACTGCGTTCAACCAAATGGGGTTGATGGAGCGAGAGGCAAACGCTCAACTTGCAAGCGAATTCGTGAGCCGCGCGATCGAGATCCAGCAGGGGCTCGTTGACGCGGATGCGGCCAGCCATGCGGACCGAGCCGATTTGGCTACCTCGTACGATAGCCGCGCGATCTTACTCGACGGACTCGACCATCGTGACCTTGCGATTCAATCCTACGACGAATCCATACGGTTGCGACGCCGATTGATAGAAGAACGTCCGTTCGTCGCTCAGTATCGAGCTGACCTGGCTGTCACGCTGAACAATACGGCCCATCTACTGAGTGCCGCAGGACGATGGCCCGATGCCGAAGAATCGTTTCAGGAAGCGATTGGATTGCAGACTGGACTCGTCCGCAGCAACCCAGAGGACCTCATGGGGGCGGGCCGTTTGGGGGGAATGCACAACAACCTGGCGATGGTGCAACAGCGTTTGGGAATGGAGAGTGAGGCAATAGAAAGTTACAAATCAGCCATAAATTTTCAGCTGCACGCCTTGCGGCAGGCCCAGGGAAACGCACAATTTCGCGACCATTTGGCGCGAACTTACTATAATTATTCTCGTTGCCTGCACGACGCAGGGAGAACCAACGAAGCGGAAGGGATTTTGGTTCGGCGCGATGAGCTATTGTCGGAGACGTCGGCCGCTGAGCCGCTCACCCCAGCACGATAGACGCATCAAGCAGAATAACCGCAGTCAGAGACGGAATGACCAAAGATGAGAGACAGAGAATCCGATCGCACGACGTTGCACCATCGCCATCGATGGATCGCCGGCGAATCGAACTTCCGCTTACGTGTGGAACAACTCGAATCCCGGACGCTGCTTTCCGCGACTCCCATGACGCTGCACTTTTCTGAGTCTCGCGGGGAAGTGCACGTGCATGATCTTCACGTGCCGCCCAAGAATTCCGCGCACAATATCGGGCATTTGACGCCGCAAGCAACAACGGAAAGGAGTTCGCTGGAGACGCAGAGTTGTTCGCTCATGGAATCCAGCAATCGATTTTCAAAACGTCTCTCTTCCCCCACGACGTGCGAACTTCTTCCTTCGAGCGCGAATCACAAACCAAGCCGCTGTCGTTCTCGCTCGGCTCCTTCGAGCCGGAGTCGGACATCAAGTCCTCGTTTCCTAGTAGCAACCGTCCGAGTGCTACGGTTCCGACCGTCGTTGTCTTTTCAATACTGCAACCGCTGCCAACGGTTCTGATTGCGACTGTCCCCACGGTCATACCCGCCGTCACTACCACGATCGTCGTACCCACCGCCGCGCGCACCGTCATACCCGTTGTCACAAATGTCAATCACGCCAATCTCCGTGGCAGCACTGACATCCTTGCGGCATCCACGATGTCGATCGCCGATTCAAGTATCACGCGATCATCTCCGCCCGCGAGTCCTCGTACGGCCGGTATAACGTTCGAATTAAGGGACGTGACGGTCGTGGGTAGTAATGCTACTGGTTTCACGTACACATCGCTGGCGCCTTCCAGCGATGCGGTGGAATTGAGCGATCGCACCGACGGATACATTGATCTCATCAATTCGCAGTGGCAGTATGATACAGCTTCGGCGCGTGTTCACAACAGCTCCAATCGTGCGACCAATGGCGATCCACTGCGACCGCTCGAAGACGAGGTCGACAACATCGACGATTGGTTTTCGCTTGAAATATTGGAAGGTCGCGGCTTGACCGATAGCGATCCGGCCGATCGCCAGGTGAATCCCTTACCGACAACTGGCCGGAGGGATCAACAGGGGAGTGAGAACAACAATCGAGAAGGCGAGACGGATCGGGTTGACCGATCGAGTGACGATGAACAACCGCGCGCGACCGAGGGCGAGGGGACAACGGGATCGGCCGAGCAACAATACGTCGACGACTGGATGGCGGAATTGGACGACCACGACTTGGGTGGAATGATCACGTTCTCGCAGCCCTTTGTGGGGGAACATCGCCCAGCCCACGGAGACGCCTCCGTGTCACACGACGGCGTCGTGGGTGCCGCGTCACCTGGGGCATCGCTATCGCAAGCCGCGCGAGGGGAGAACGGCATCCGTGCATCGGTGCGAAATAAATCGGAAATGGAGTGGATGCAACGAAGTGAGAAAGAACCGGTAACTGGCGATACGCGTCAGGAGGGATAATGCCGAGAGTCCCTACGCGACAGCAGGCTCGCGGGGGGGCGACGTGCAGAGCTCAATGGTGTGACCGTCGGGGTCGCTGACGTAGATTTGAAACGCGCCATCGGGGCGCGTGCGCCGGGGTTTGTAGGGGGTCTGCGTGCTACGGAGGTGCTCTTCCCAGGCGTCGATATCGTCGACGAGCAGGGCGTAGTGGTTGCCGCGGCTATCGCTGTGGACTGGTTGATGACGATCGCCGATCAGGTGCAGTTCTTGGTCGGAGCCAAGGCGGTACCAGGCACCGGGAAAGGTAAAGGCGGGCCGAGAAATGGTTTCCAGCAACAGCACGTTTTCATAAAATTGCTGACTTACCTCTACATTTGCTACATGGATCGCCACGTGGTTCAGTTGGCGGGTTTTGATTGCCATTCCACCGTTTTTCCCTTCTATTGTTCCCTGCCATCCCAAGGCATCCCCAGGCCCCTGGCGGCCAATATTCTCACGTTTGCGCTGGCCGGCGAATTCGGTATCATAGGGGCGGAAACCCGAACCAATTTGCCGCCCGCTGCGTACGAGTTCAGGTTGGTAACCTCTGCCATTGGGGCACAGACTTCACTGACTAAGTTAATTGATAGCAAACAAAGCCATGTCGAAAAAGAAGCCTCGCCAAAAAAAAACTTCCAGTAGTGTACCGCGGACGCCCGCCGACGCGTTAGAAGGTCGCGAGCGAGTTGCCGCGGAGAGGACGGAATCGGAGGACACGGCGCGGTGGTGGCGTGAGGTGGTGGAATCGATCGTGATCGCGGTGGTATTGGCAGTGGTATTTCGGGCGTTTGAGGCCGAGGCATTTGTGATCCCCACCGGCTCGATGGCCCCTACGTTACAGGGTCGTCACAAGGAATTGCGGTGTGAGCAGTGCAATTACATGTTTCGCTCCGGCGACAGCGAGGACAGCCCACAGGTTGCCGCGGTAACCTGTCCTGAATGTCGTTACGTAACGCGGATCAATCCCAAGAACGCGGACCAGGCGTCGTTCAGTGGGGACCGGATTCTGGTGAACAAGTGGCTCTATGAGTTCAAGGATCCCGAACGGTGGGATGTGATTGTGTTCAAGTTTCCTGGGAGCGGAAAACAGAATTACATCAAGCGTTTGGTGGGCTTGCCCGGTGAACAGCTGATGGTCCGGCATGGGGACGTATTCGTCCGGACTGGTGAGGATCAACCGTTCACGATTACGCGGAAGCCGGCGGACAAATTGCCGCACATCATGCAAACGGTTCACGATTCTAATTTCGTGCCCGAATCACTGATCCAGGCCGGCTGGCCGGCGCGATGGAGTGGCGTGGGTGACGGCGATGCCTCGTGGGAAGGCAGTGCAAACCAGTCGACATTCACGTTGACCGAGAGTACTTCGGGAACGGCTTGGTTGAGGTATCTGCATGCGGTACCCGATGACCAGCAATGGGCGCAAGTGGAGAATAGTCTATCGGTAACCGGTATGGAGCATGCGCCTTCGCTGATCACCGACTACTACGAGAACAACGACGTAATCTTCATGAACGGCCGGCGCAACATGACGCCTTACGGTCATTTCTGGGTCGGCGACATCGCTTTGGAATGCGAAATTCAGGTCCAGGATGGTACAGGTGTTTTGGCGCTGGACATTGTCGAGGCCGGACGGCATCACACGTGCGAAATCAACGTTGCCGACGGTTCGGCAACTCTGAAGATTTCAAACGGATCGTATTTGTTCGATGCGGGAACCGACGGCGAGGAGATCGCGGAATTGACCGCCGATACGGCGGTTCGCGGGCCAGGTTCGTACGATGTTCGCTACGCGAACGTCGATGACCAGCTATTGCTGTGGATCAATAATCGGCTCGTTACGTGGCAGGCCAACGGTCAGCCACATCATGCCACGTACCAGGCACCGGAAGATGAACGGCCGGTCTGGAGCGCGGAGGATCCCGGCGACCTGCGCCCGATTGGAGTGGGAGGTCGCGGTCTAACACTGACCGTGAAGGATCTGCGAGTCCTCCGCGACGTGTACTACGTGGCCACCGACGGCTTCGATGAATATCTGGTAAGTAAGATGGACTCGTATCGAATCCTGCGGTCACCGGAGGATTGGTCGACAACGGAGTTGTTTGACAAACGCAATGCGGTCTATTTCCCAGCACAAGGGGTGTTGGGACCCGACGAATTCTTTCCGATGGGGGACAATAGCCCGTTCAGCAAGGATGCGAGGCTTTGGACCGACGACAACCGATATGGCGCCGATGGACAACTCGATCCCGTACCCGGATACGTACGGCGCGACCTGCTGATCGGCAAGGCCTTCATGGTCTATTGGCCGCACCCGTGGAATCTGGGTGGCCGCCTGCCGATTATTCCCAATGTCCAGCGAATGAAACGAATCCGTTGAGTCGCGGCTTGAATGCACACGTGTTCCGATGGATCAAGGAGGATCGTAGTGACAGTTTTAGAAGTCCAGGGGTTGGTCAAAACCTATTCTCGACGACGCGTGGTTGACGGCGTCGAGTTCTACGTTGATCACGGCGAGATCGTGGGACTGCTGGGTCCTAACGGTGCCGGAAAGACCACCTCCTTCCGAATGACGTGCGGGATGATCCGACCCGATCAGGGCCGTGTCGTTCTACGTGGTATCGATGTGACCAACTGGCCGATGTACCAGCGCGCTCGCGACGGCGGCATGGGTTACCTGGCTCAGGAGTCGAGCGTCTTCCGCAAATTGTCGGTCGAGCAAAACTTGCTTGCGATGATGGAAATGCTGAGCGTGAAAAACAAGATTCGCCGCGAGCGATGCCAAGACCTCTTGGAACAGTTTCAGATCACCCATATTCGCAAGTCACTCGCGGGGTCGTTGTCCGGGGGCGAACGGCGTCGTTTGGAAATCGCCCGCTGCCTGGTGTCCGATCCCCGAATCATCTTGCTCGATGAACCCTTTACCGGCATCGATCCGGTGACGATCGATGGCATTCAGATTATCATACGGAGGCTGCGTGAGCAGGGGATTTCGATTTTGATCACTGACCACCGTGTGAGGGAAACGCTGCAGATCACCGATCGCAGCTACGTGGTTCGGAGTGGCAAAGTCCTGTGCCATGGCTCGCCGGCCGAGGTGATCAGCCACCCTGACGCTCGCCAACATTATTTCGGAGACAGCATCCATTTGGCGGAAGAATTCGCCGGCCCTCACCATTTGCGTTCCGCTCGCGTACATGGCTCATACGCAAACTCGGAACACCCGTGACCAGGGCAATTGCTGACCAGGGCAATTGCTGACCACAACGTCGATCGCAAGAGTTTACAATGTGTAACGCTCGACCAGTTGGCCGGACGACAGCGGTCCGGAAATCTGCTATGGTAGCGGTGCCTCGATTGTTCGTATTTTCGATATTCGCACCAAGGAGCAGGGTTTCGTCAGATGGGCGATCCGTATTTTCAACAGTTATTTGCCCAGCGTATCGGGGGAGCCGAATACGGTAAGGGTTCGGACATTTACAAGTTCGAGAAGATCAAGCGGGCCAAGCGTAAGGCGCTGTCGGATTATCCAGATCGTCCGTTGGTAGATTTCGGCATTGGCGACAACGACGAGATGGCGGCGCCGCAGGTGCGAGCGCGGATGGCAGAGGAGATCCATCGACCGGAAAATCGGGGGTATGCGGACAACGGGATCGCCGCCTTTAAAGAGGCTGCAGCGCAATTCATGGAGCGGAACTTCGGTGTAAAGCTGAATCCCACGGACGAGGTTATTCATTGCATCGGATCGAAGACGGCGCTGGCGATGCTGCCAGCCGTGTTCATCAATCCGGGCGACATAACCTTGATGACGGTGCCAGGTTATCCGGTAGCGGGTACGCACACGAAGTACTACGGCGGCTCTGTTTATGCGTTGCCGCTGAAGGCGGAGAACGATTTTTTTCCGGACTTGGACAGTATCCCGGCGGACATCCTCCAGCGGGCGAAGTTGTTGGTCATCAATTATCCCAACAGCCCGACTGGCCGCGTGGCGACGGTCGATTTTTACAAGCGCGTGATCGACTTCGCGGTAAAAAACCAAGTCGTCGTTGTGCAGGACGCGGCTCATATTATGTTGACCTACGACGGCCAGCCGTTAAGTTTTCTCTGTGTCCCGGGAGCGATGGAGGTCGGTGTTGAGGTCCACTCGTGCTCGAAGGGCTTCAACATGATTGGCTGGCGGATCGGTTGGGTCTGTGGCCATCCGTTGATCGTCCGGGCGTTTGGCGACGTGAAGGACAATTCGGATTCCGGCCAGTTCATTGCGATTCAGAAATCGGCGGCCGCCGCGTTGGACGACGCCAGCATTCCAGTTGCGACCCGCGAGAAGTATCAGCGCCGGCTGAAGAAACTGGTGGCGATGCTGGGGCGTTGCGGCTTTGAGTGCAAGATGCCAGGCGGCACGTATTTTCTCTACGTGCCGTCGCCCAAGGGAATCGTCGGAGGCCCCGCATTTGATACTGCCGAGGCTGCCAGCCAATACCTGATTACGGAACAGTCGATCGTCACTGTTCCGTGGGATGACGCCGGTAAGTTCTTGCGGTTTTCGGTGACGTATGAAGCAGTTGACGAGGCCGCAGAAGACTCGTTAATGTCACTTGCCGAGTCACGGCTCAATGGCATCAGCTGGCAGTAGCATTTGGTTACCAATCGAAACCGACACCGGTGTTGAAGCCGAAGAACCCCAGGTCGCCGTCCACCGAGCTCGCATTCCCCACGTCGCTCCAGATTTGACCTTCCAGTGCGGCTTGCACGAACGGTTTCCAGACGCCTTCGGCACGTGGCGTCCAGAGCACGCCGAACTGCATTTCGCCGATCGGCAGCAAGTCGCCGCGGTTTTCCGTCATCGTGCTCGTGAAGGCGTCGTCCAAGTCGGCATCCTCGACGATCGTCAATTGCGATGTACCATCGCCAAACAGGAGTGAACCTCTTGCGGCGCCAAAGACCTGCACTGGTCCTAACCAACGCTCGGTGCGAAGCGAAAACGTGGGCCCAACACCTTGGATGCGGTGTTGGAAATTGATGCTTCCCAGATTCGCGCCGTTGGGATTGTTGAGCGTCGACACGTAGCCCTGCTCGATTTCGGCAAAGCGGACACCACCGGTTGCGGTCAGGGACCACAGGCACATGTCTGCCGTCTTAGTGGCTTCCAACTGGACGTAATAGGCTTTCAGGTCCGCGTCCGCGGTATAGGTCGAATTCGGAACACCTGTCGACAGATCCTCGTCCAGGAATCGTGGCGGTATGAGGTTCCCCAAACCGTTTGCCGGCGGTTGCCCCGTGGCGGTCGCCGCCGCGTGGTCGAACTGCCAATAGGTTCCTCGAATTCCCAGGCCTGCGTTGGCATGCAGCTCGACCCAGACTCGTGGCGATAGTTCGCGTTGATACTCGAATTCCGTGACCGCGACGTCCTGGA
>JAGQPD010000382.1 GCA_020426865.1 Planctomycetales bacterium | reverse complement strand
AGGGTTGCCATCGCCATCGCGGACGTCCAGATTCAACCCAGTCGCATTGGCGGGGATCTGAAAACCGGCGGGCAGCGTTTCAGCGATCCGAACGTCGTAGGCCGCCGCGCCCCCCGTGTTCTCGATGACCACCGCGAATTTGACGATGTCACCCGCATCCAGATTCGACACGTTGCTGTCGATCGGATTGGCGGCCAGCGTTGAGCTGTCAATGGAACCGGAAAATGGTGCCGTGCTCAATCCTGGATCGGCGAACGGAACGGGACCGACAGTCGCTGGCGAAAAGCTCTCGGACGTCGATGTTGTCGATACAATGCCTTTCGTGATTGCCAGTTCGGGCGACCGCAACTGAACTTGGATGATCTTGTCATCGACGATTGACGGTTGATTGGTGGCGTCTTCATCGGCTCGGACGATATTGGTCAGGAACAGCCCGTCGGCAAATTGATCAGGTTGAACCGTAACACTGAACAGCAAATCGATCACCGATGACGGATGCCCCGGGTCGTCATAGGTACCGTAGAAAAACTCAATGCTGTTGGCGTTGTTGTCAACGGTCAGTTGCGGCGGCGCAAAATAGTCGGGGGCATTGGACGTGTCCGAGAGACCAGGGCTGGAATTGTAAAACGTATCGGCGGGGCCAAACTGGACAGTGCCCGCCGAGGGCGCTTGGGCATCGAACGAACCGGCCAGATCGAATGACCAGCCTGGTCCGGTGAGGCCGTCGCCGTCAGGATCGGAGACGTCGAAAACTGGTAGCGGCAGGTAATCCGTCAGCCGAAGGCCTTCGAAGTCCGATGTCGGTAGCGTGTATTGTATCCGGTAAGTGATGACATCGCCGGGTGACAATTCTACGAGACCCCCAGTGCCGACCGGCAAGATCGTCGAGCCGTTGACGGCGTAGATGTCCTTGCTCAGCGTGCCATGGACAATGGTGATACTGGCGGAGCTGTTGTCGCTTTCGATGCCGCTGGGGGCCGGGCCAATGATGGTGTTGATCGAACCATTTTCGGCATTCGACCGGACGGTGCCATCGATCGTCAGGTCGGAATTGGTGATCTGGTCCCCTTGATCGACGCTGCGATCGCCAGACGGAAACGTGTCAGCAAACTCGTCTTGAATGACCGTGCGAAAACGAATCGTTCCGGTCGCGGCGCCGAGGTTTGCGGCGCCGTTACTGAGGCCACCCTGCAAAATGCCGTCGGCCGCGCCTAAGTCGATTAGCGCCTGCGAGATGTCGAACGTCACGGTCGTGCTGCCGTCGGTGGCGGGGTTTTCCGAAGCGTCGTCGGTGCGATCCACTTGCGATTCGTCGACGACGAGCGTTTCGCCCGTATCGGGTGCCGTGCTGCTGCGCACCGCAAAGTTGCCGCTGCGGCTGTCAGCAAAGTCCGTAATCGAAAGCGTGCCGCCGAAACTGAAGTCGAACAACTGTCCATCTTGAAAGACGTCGGTAATGAATAGATCCCCGAACGTGTAATAGTCGGAGATCTGGAATTGTAACGTGTATTCAAGTACGTCGCCCGGTGTCGCTCCAGCATTGCCCGTGTCGGTGACGATCGATACCGATTTCTGGATCGCGATCGACTTGGCGTCCAAAATATGCTCCGGATTCACCGGATCAGGATCGGCGACAGCGTTGTCCGCGCCTCCTGCGTCGCGCGGATCATTCGGCGCCCAATCGCCAACCGCCAGCGCGTTATTTAAGACGCGCGACGCCGCCAGGTCGTCTTCGCCATTAAGCGGAATGACTCGCGTTGCATTTGCGTCAAACTCGGAAACGAAGTAGCTGAACGTGACCGTCACGTCGTTGCCCGGGGCACCCGTGATTTTGTCGGCGTTGACCAACAGCTGTGCGCCATTCTGTGGGTTGACGGTTGACAGCGTCCCGGCGTTGTTGGAAAACGTCGTGCCACTGCCCGTCTGCAACGTTGTTGCCGCTTGACTGGCTGCCGATTGAGCGACCGAGTCGAGCGCAACGAAGACGATGTTGTTCGGTAAGCGATCCGTGATGTCCAGATCGTCGATCGTCTGGCCAGTCGCGATGTCGACCTGAAGTGTGTACTGCCGCACATAGTTGGGGCCGGTTGCTGTTTCGTCTTCGGGGCCAACATAATCCTTTGACAAATCCATCAGCGACGGTGTCACGGTTGTGGATTCGGTCCATAAGGAGCTGTCGGATTGGCCGTCGCTGAGGATTGTCGGGTCGGGTAACGTGGGATTGTCCAGTGGGTCCGACCCGTACTGAAATCCACCGCGGGCCACGACCGGGAGCGGTTGCGAAAGATCCGCCAGGTCCGACATCGTGGCATTGATCGTGATATCGACCTCCGGCTGCTCGGGCGTAAACGAACCGAACGGAAGTACCAATACGACCAGCTGATCACCCGCCGTACCCGTTATTTGCAGCGGCGTACCGGTGTTGTTAACCGCCAGCGGATGGTCAATCGTGCCGATCGTCGCACCGCCAGGGCCATCGTCGTCGGGGAAAGTGAAAGTTAGCGCTGTGACCGAGGAGCCCAGGTACGAAGCTGCGTTGAACGTTAGACCATCGGCGGTATCCTGACCGGCATTGCCATCCAGCCCGTTGACGGGAAA
This sequence comes from Planctomycetales bacterium, assembly GCA_020426865.1. Lineage (GTDB taxonomy): Bacteria > Planctomycetota > Planctomycetia > Pirellulales > Pirellulaceae > JAGQPD01. Next base: position 10,107 of record JAGQPD010000382.1, on the reverse strand, counting down.
TACGAGGTCTACAAACGGTCCGTAACCAATTTCGCCCGTGTTGCCCGTGTTGTCGAAGCGCGCCGTGAACGTGACGGCCTCGCCCAAATACGTCTGCAGCGGTGCCGGCAATGTTACTTGTGGAGAAATTGCCAACGTTCCCACGAACTGCGACTGAGTAGCGGCATCGACGACAATCGAGGCCGAAATGTCCCCCACTTGGTACTCAAGCTCCCAGTCGCCCCCGGAGGTGCTCGAACCAGTCACATCCGTCGACGCTGCGATGTCAATCCCTAACTGTTCGGACAATTGGTGGAGTGCCGCAATTGACGACTCAGTACTGGCGACGTCGCAACCATAGAGCAATAAGTCGGCACCCGGCGACAATGCGCCTCGCCACTGTTGCAATTGCGCAGCGTTGTCGCTCCACAGATCTTGAAGGTCGTATTTCCGCGAACCAAGTTGCAGTCGTTGCGAAGTGCCATGTGACACGACGTGCACCGCACCGACGTCGCGATAGTCCGCCAGCGCGCTTGTGATTTGCGTCAGACCATCCGTGGTTGGATCCAACAATACAACACGCCGCGTCGGATTGGACGCCGTGCTGGACGTAGTAGTGGATATTGTGCTGGAGTTGAGCGATGCCGACAGCCAATGTGCATCGTCGATGCCGCCGTCCACGAAGATCAATTCATCGATCGCGGTGCGGTGCGGCGCTGCCAACGTTTCCGCAGCAACCCCAGCGTCGAAGCTCGACGCCAATTGACTATCCAGTACGACGCGTTGTTCAAGTGACTCGACGCCCAATGCCGATTTCCGGCGCGCTGGGCGATTGGATGTTCGCCAATTCCGTATTTTCATGGGTCGTGGGAGTATTGGGTGGGACTACTGTGTGGGACGAAGGTCCAAGCAATTCTCGGTTGGAAAATCTTTCAGGGTCAGCATCGGATGCAGCATGCAGGCTGCTTAATGCGGATGTAGCAAGGCCGCACAATGCTCACATTGCAACGAATAAACACGCTAGCACGCCACCCTAGGTAGTGGCTGTTGGGAAGATGTAACCGTGGTGAGAAAACTTCTCAAGAATTGCCTGCACGCTCGATGGCTTCGAATGGCCTGTTATCACGTACAGAAATCGAGTTCGTGTGCTGCTACTTCCGTTTGGTGTTTTTTTCAACGCAGAGCGCAGTCTGCACCGACTCCGATCGCGAACTCGGCGTCCCCTGCGGCTCGGCGAAAAAAAATCATTCTCTCCCTCTTGACTTCGCGATTCCATCTGTTACAAATTGTAGCATTACAACATGTAACGGAAGGAAAACATGGTTCGCAAGCAGAAGCAGAAGCACGTACCAACGCGGAAGCCAAAGCAGCTCAGCCCGTTGGAGGATCAGGTGATGCAGATCATATGGGAGCGGCGGCGGGTGACCGCCGACGAGGTGCGATTGGCGTTGTCCAGCGCCCCCAGCCAGCCGCAGTCGTTGAAGGATTCGACCATCCGCACCATCCTGCGACGGCTCGAAGAAAAGGGGTTTCTCACCCACACCGTCGAAGGCCGGACGTATTGCTACGAGCCGACCGTGCAATCCCAGCAGGTCGCGACCGATGCCGTCCGTGGCATCATCGATCAGTTCTGCGACGGGTCGGTCGAGGAACTGCTGGTCGGTATGGTCGACAGCGACATCGTGTCGGCCGACGTGCTCAAACGTCTGGCCGACAAGATCGCCCGGGCCGAGCGCGATGAGAACCAGAAACCACGCGGCAAGAAAGGGTAACCGACATGGATCGATTCGCATATTTGTGGCTAGGATTGTTTGTCGATGTCTCCATCAAATCGCTGTTGTTGGCTGGTGTAGCAGGTGTCTTGCTACGAGTCTTCCGCGTCCGCGACGCGAACTTGCGGCACCGCGTGTGGCTTGGTGTGATGATTGGCATGCTGCTGATGCCGGTCCTAGTGCCGCTTACACCGGCGATTCCTTTGCCCCCAGCGTGGCAACAGCAACTGGACCGATTGGCCCTGACGCAGGTCGACCGACGACCCGCCAGTGAACTTGTGAGCGAACAAGCCTCGCCACTTGTCGACGCCGATCAAGAGATGACCGTCGATGCCAACAAAGCGTTCGTGCCAACGCAACCAAATGGCCCAACGCAATTATCGCAATCCCCGCCACGACTCGATGATGGCGACCTTGGTCCGAGCCAGCTGAACGAAGACGGTACCGACGTGACGCCAATCGCGGGTGTGACGAGCGTTGGCAGTGTGGAAGTCTCGACGGCAGCTCCAAGTGCAGAGGGTAACGCGCACATGGCAAAAGGGGCCGGCTGGTTTTGGGTAGTCGTTCGTGTCGCGGCCATGCTACACATCACTGTTGCCCTGGGCCTGCTCTCGCGCATTGGCCTGGGGCTACTCTTGACTCGTCGCATCGCCCACCGCGCCCGGATCATTGTCCCCGACCGACCCGCGGATGATGCATTAGTATGCAACGGCGTGGAGTTCCAAGAGTCGCCGGAAGTGGCGGTCCCGGTGACGGTGGGGCATTGGCGGCCGCGAGTGTTGCTGCCGGTCCAATGGCGGCAGTGGGACGCCGAAAAACTGCAGGCGGTGTTGGCGCATGAGCTGTCCCACGTCGCCCGCGGGGATTGGCTAGCCATGGTCCTCTGTCAGATCAACCGTGCCGTCTTCTGGTTCCATCCGCTCGGCTGGCAATTGAAGCGGTGGCTGTCGGAATTGGCCGAGCATTGTTGCGACGATGCCGTCCTCGGTGCCGCCGCCAGTCGCACCCAGTATGCTCGGCATTTGCTTGAGGTCGCGACGACGCTTCGCGGCGCGGGAGGACGACTTCACCCCTCTGCCCAGTTCGTCGCCATGGCGCGTCGGCCAAGCCTCGAGTCTCGTATTGATGCGATTCTGGATGAAAGCCGGCCACTAGCGAGGCGGATCGGTGTGATCGCGGGAATTGGTTTGATCGCTGCGACACTCGCTGTTGTCGCCGTCACCGCGTCGATCAAGCCTGTCGGCACCGCTACCGCCGCAGAGCAGGAACGGGAGCCCGTTGCGAAAAACGCCAATGTTCCTGGGAACGACGCGACAGTAGCAGAAAATGCTGCGCTGGATGCCCAGATGTTCGTCTACGAAGGAAAGGTCCTCACACCTGACGGACGACCGGCAGTGGGAGCGCAACTGTATCTCGACTATTGGTACTCGGATCAGTCGGCTCCGGCAGAAAAGCAACCCATCGTTGCGACCGGGCCCGACGGACGATTTCGGTTCGAAATGAAACGAAGTGATTTTCGTCGCACGGGAGATTCGGTCGCGCCTTGGCAGTGGGCCGCGCTGGCCGCGTTTCACCCAGATGCCGGTATGACTTGGGCACCGTCGATGGCTTTTGAGACATCGGGTAACGCCCGCGGCGAACTGGATGACCCTGCGAATCCGGGGTACGAAGGGCGACATGAGATTTTGGATAGAATCGCCAATCAAAAGGGAGAACTGCAGCTGGTTGCCAAGACCATCCCGATCGTTGCCAAATTCATTGATACTGAAGGGCAGCCAGTCGCTGGCGTGCGCGTCAGTATTCTGAGCCTCCAAACCGGTGAAGACAACAATTTGGACGCGTGGGAAGCGGTTGTGCAACAGGGGGAGGTGGAACCGTACGCCGCAAACAACCTCGCCTCATCACAAGTGCGTGGCCCCATGACCCGATCGATCCTGCCAAGGTTTGCTTCCAACGATCAAGGTGAAGTGCGTATCGAAGGGCTAGGCAACGAGCGGATCGTCAAGCTGTTGATCGAAGGAGATGGCGTGCGCACGGACTCGGTCTATTGCCGTACACGCCGTGGTGATCCCATTGAGTACTCGCAAGACTACGATGGTAGCCGAACCGTTTTCGGCCCGTCATTTACGCATGTCCTTGTTCCATCGCGCACAGTCGAGGGTGTGGTGCGAGACCGCGCGACCAACCAGCCGATCGCCGGTGTTGTCGTGAAGAGCATGACGGTCACTATGTCCGAAGGCCCCGGTCAGATGGTACGGACTGGTAGCGACCACGCTCGAGCCGTGACGGATAAAGACGGGAGGTATTCACTCAAGGGACTGCCGAGAGTCGATCAAAACATCGTTCAGTTCGAACCGCCGCGCGATACAGATTATTTGTCGGCCTCCGGGCGAGTTGACACAAGTGGCGACGACTTGACACCTGCGACGTCGGATATGACCTTGGCACGTGGCGTGGTCGTGAACGGGCGCGTCGTCGATGAGCAGACGGGAGAAGGCGTCAGCGGTCAGATCGAGTATTTCATCGATCGAGAAGATCCACTGTTGGCGAAGCGGGAAGCCGAACCATTCGCTGTCGCCCAAGATCGAGCGGACATAGATGGCCGCTTCCGCATGGTGGTGCCTCGCAGTCTGGGGTATCTGGCGTTTCGATGCTACAACCCCCTGTATGAGCAACGAGCGGACCGGCCCGCGAATTCGGAATCCGTCGACAACACTATGTGGCTGGCATACATGGCCTTCGGTGCCGACAAGCGTCCTGAGTTTCACGCAGTCACCAGACTTGACTTTGCGAAGGACGATTCCGCGGCGTCCCACGAGGTAGAAATGAGAGTCGGCAAGGGGCGCGTCGTGGCAGGGTCCGTCCTGGACGACGACGGCCAGCCTCTGGCGGGTTGTCTCTACACTGGCCGTGATGTAATCCCTCGTTGGTGGCCCGAACCGCTGCCAACAGATCAATTTAACCTGCTGGTTTACGACCCAAAGTTTCCGCGACGTGTCACGTTTGTGCATCGCGACCGAAAGCTATCGGGAACCGCGGTCATTTCCGGCGACCCTCCGCAGCCGTTGTCAGTGCAACTGCATTCCTGGGGCGTGGTCAAGGGGCGAGTGCTCAACGACGATGGCGACCCAGCACCGAACGTGCAAATCATGGCAGGTAGTATGAGGCGGATGGTCATGGCGCGTCCAGGTCAATCGGGAGCGACTGAGTCGCTGCCGGTTCCGCTTCCCCCAACTGACGACAACATGTACGGTCAGGGAGCCAAAACGGACAAGGACGGACGATTTATCATTGAAGGACTTGTCGCCGACTACGAGTATCATTTGATGGGGCATCAAGAGGGGAGTATTCAAGACCGTTTGCAGGGAGATATTGAGCAAATTGTAAAGGTCAAACCTGGTGAGACGCTCGATCTTGGTGACGTTACGCTGGCGAGACCTGACTTCGAGGCACTGCGACTTGAGGCGCTTCAAAGGCAGAAGGAGCTGGAAGCGACGATGGAAGAAGAGAAGGAACAGGAACAGAATTCCGATGCCTCGTCGACGAGCGAGCAGCCGTCTGTAACGTCAGCCGGCGCGGGGGATAGCGAATTCTCCGTCGTGATTGTTGCGGGCGACTCTCAGGCTCCTGCCAAGCAACGCGCGGACACGACGCGCGCTGTGCACGGGACGGTCGTGGACCCACAAGGCAAGCCGGTAGCGAGTGCCATGTTGCACTGGCTGCACCTGAAAAAGTTTCCGCCGACAACTATCGATGACATCGAGATGCGCCACGTTGCGACCACGGACGCGGAAGGGAGATTCACGGCGGAGCTGTCTTGGGAAAACCTGGGGGATAGCATCCGAGTACCCCCACTTGTCGCGGTGAAAAAGGGGTATGGCCTGGCGTGGCAAGAGTTGAAGGCGGAAGATGCTGGCCAAGACGTGCGGTTGAGGTTAGTGGAAGACCAAATTGTAGAAGGACGTGTGGTGGACACGGAAGGAAAGCCCGTCGCCGGCGCCACGATGATGGTCAACGGTATCTTCGAAAGTTCCACGGGATCGCTGGACGCTGCTCTGACGGCATGGAAAAGCGAATGGCAAAGCGCGACGATGAAACTCGATCGACGCTTCTACATGACTTCGGCACTTAGCGGCATTCTCCAGATATCGCCCACAGATGATGAGGGTCGCTTTCGATTTGCAGGGTTGGGCCGCGAACGCATGTTTCGTTTGCAGGTCGAATCTGAGCGCACAGCACAGACGTCCGTGATGGTCGTGACACGACCGGGATTCAAGCCCCAGCAATTCAATGACGCGGCGAAGTCATCGCAGCGGATGTTCGTTGCCACGAGCCGTCACCAATTTCTTCTACTTGCAGGTCCCGAAGTGTCGCTCGTCGTTGAATCGGCCCAAGCATTGGAGGGAACGGTCACGGACATCGCAACGGGCAAGCCACTGCCCGGTGTGTCGGTACAGGTGTCGGTCGGATACGGTGGCGGCATTAGCGCCATAACAGATGCTCTTGGCCGGTACCGTCTGAACGGAATGTTGGCAGAGCAGGAGTGGCTGGTGGCATTTCGAGCCCCAAGCGAAACGCGGTATCTTACGCGCACGTTAGCGGTGTCGCCGTCGGAAAGCGGTGCGATGACTACGTTCGATGTGCAATTGGCCAAGGGCGTATTGCTTAAAGGACGCGTTGTCGATTTGAAGACGGGTGAAGGAGTCGTCGCCGGTGTTCGTACCGCACCACTTCCCGAAAACGAATTCGTGAAACAGCCCGGGTTCGACAACTACTTGCGCAGCCGAGTGATGGAGTCTGCCGGATCCGATGGGACGTTTGAATTTGCCGTCCCTCCCGGTCCCCAAGTGCTGATGGTCCAGGCGATGGGAGCCGGAATGAAGACGATCAACGGTCAGCCGGTCAAGATCTACAAAAAAGGCAAGTTTTCTAGCGAGGAACTTGCTCGCGTAAAGCTTTACGACAATGGCCGAGCATTCTACATCAGCGAGAAGGGTCTCGACATGATCGACGAGGCGGTCAAGTTGATCGACGTGCCAGATGACAATGAGGAATACTCGGTCGAAATCGCCGTCGATCCCGGATTGCAGATGGAGATCGACATCCAAGATAGCGATGGTCAACCGCTCGCAGGAACGATCGTCAGCGGAATGACTGCCTCGTGGCCCAATACGTTTGCCATCGACGACACGACATGCACTGTTTACGCGCTCGATCCGGACGAACCACGTCAGGTGATTTTCTATCACCCCCAACGTGCGCTGTGTGCTACCGCGGAGCTTCATGGCGACGAGACGGCCCGTCCGGTAGTAAGGTTACTCCCCGCCCTGGACGCCACGGGGCGCCTGGTCGATGCCACCGGTTCGCCACTTGTGGATACTCCGTTTTCCATCAACTGGGTCGATGATACGGCGCGAGAATTCCAGCGCCAACTCAATATGACTCAGAATGAACCCTTGAGGACTGACAGCGACGGCCGGTTTCGAATTGAAGGCATGCTGCCAGACTTCGCGTTCTTGCTACAAGTGTCAGCCGACAAGCAGACATTCTTGCTGAGCAAACGCTGGGGCAGTCTTCGCGACGCGGCGTCGTCCGTTACCGGTGAAGACGGCACGATCGCGTTGGGTGATGTTGCGATGAAGGCGAGGTAGTGTCATGTCCGACTATTGGAAGCGATACGAGCCGTCGGCGCAGCAACCCTGGGATTGGCCCCGGGTCGTGCACCTGCATCGTCGCGCCGGTTTGGGGATTGCCTGGGAGCACGTGGGACGTGACATTGACGATGGTCCAGACACGGCCATCCAGCGGATGCTCGACGGGGAATGTGCGAGTGTCATCGACCCTAACGAATTCCGAAATGTGTCGCAGGTGATTGGTGACGCGGCCATAGCCAGCGGAGATCCCGAACGATTGAAGGCCTGGTGGTGGTACCGCCTGATCTTCGCCGCCGACACTCTGCGTGAAAGAGCGACGGTGATGTGGCATAGTCATTTCGCGACAAGCAACGCCAAAGTTCATGATCTGCATCTCATGCAGGAACAGAACGAGATCTTGCGCCAGCATGCTTTCGGGCCATTTCGCGAAATGTTGTCGGTCGTCGTAAGACACCCTGCAATGCTGCTCTGGCTCGATGCGGACAGCAATCGCGTAGGGCACGCCAATGAAAACCTGGCCCGCGAATTGCTGGAGCTTTTTACGTTAGGGATCGGCAATTACACCGAGGAAGACGTCAAACAAGCCGCTCGATGTCTGACCGGGTGGACCGTTCGCAACCGGCAGGCACAGTTTCGTGAGGAGCGTTTCGACGCAAGTGATAAGACGGTGCTTGAACGAACTGGCAAGTTCAACATCGACGATCTGTTGCACTTGGTTTGCGAGCAGCCAGCCACGAGTCGACGTCTTGTTGGACGCATCTGCCAGTGGCTGATGGGGGAAAATGTGGTCGACGCGGAGGGGCTCGAAGAATTGGCCGAGGGCCTGCAAGCGCGTGACCTGGATATCGGTTGGGCCGTAGAAACGGTTTTACGATCCGCACGATTTTTTAGCGACGACAATATCTGTTCGCGAGTGAGTAGCCCCGTCGATTTCATCGCGACCGCGGTTCGAGCACTTGGGTTGACCAAGTCACCGCCAAGCACGCCGTTGTTGGCCAGTTGGTCGGCGCGCATGGGTCAGGATTTATTCTATCCACCAAATGTTGCTGGTTGGCCTGGTGGCCGTGCGTGGCTAAATTCGCGCACGATCGTAGCACGGGCCAATTTTGCGAGCGATCTTGTCGCTGGGCGGTTGCGAGTCCCCACCGAAGTGCCAGTCTTCGGAGTCGATGGCGCTGGAGTTGAATCTGTCGATGAATTATTGAAATTTCTGTCGACGTACGAAGCGGTGTTATGGGGAAGGCGGGCCAGTGACGAGCAGCGACGAGAGATGGCCAAGGGGGTCGCTGGAATCTCGGAGTGTGTCGGCCGATTGCTCGCCCATCCTCACGCCTACGTGAATTGACCAATACCTCGAACCTCGAGGTATTCAGCTTGTTACCTGTATGTGCTGAATGGAACGCTCTGGGAGACGACCATGTTAACACGCCGTAATTTTTTGCAGCGCGTGCCCCTTGTTGCATTGGCGCCGCACGTTCCCGCGTTCTTGGCACAAACGGCGATGGCGGCCGGTGCCGATCGGGACGAGCGCATTCTAGTCGTCGTCCAACTGGAAGGGGGCAATGACGGGCTGAATACCGTCGTACCGTTTGGAGACGATGGATACGCGCGGAATCGACGGCAGCTGCGGTTGCCGGCCGATCGCTTGATTCGTGTTGGCGACGGGGTCGGGCTGCATCCACGGATGATCGAGATCGGGCAGAAGTTCGACGACGGCCAAGTGGCAATTGTGCAGGGGGTGGGTTATCCCAATCCGAGCCGATCGCATTTTCGCAGTATGGCGATTTGGCAATCGGGCAATCTGGACGCGATCGAGGGCGTTACGTCGGCAGGGTGGCTGGGCGAGAGCGTTGGCCAGAAATCGCGGGCGAGCCAAGCGAAACTAGGGGCTGACATTATTTACGTCGGCGGTGGGGATGTGCCAGTAGCGTGCCGTGGCCGAAGATGTACGTCGATTGCCATGACAGATGCCAGCGAAATGACGTTGCGTGACGGCACCGGTACTGTTGAAAACCGTGGCAACTCGCAAGGCGACTCGGTCGCCACGAGTAGCGATCGCGAGGATGTTTCATCATTTGTGAATCAATCGGTGTTGCAGGCCTACGCGTCGGCGCAAGAGGTCGCCATGTTATCCGATGCCCGGTCGGCATCGGCGCAGTTCGGATCACAACTTAATGCACAGCTGCAGTGGATTGCCGACATGATCAAGGCGGGTGCCGGAGCGCGTGTGTATTACACATCGCAGCCGGGCTATGACACCCATGCCAATCAGCTGTCGCAACACGCCGGTTTGCTCGGCGATTTGTCGCAATCGACTGCCGCTTTCGTGGGAACGCTGCGCGACGCGGGGCTCGGCGACCAGGTATTGGTGATGGTGTTTAGCGAGTTCGGTCGCCGCGTGGAGGAAAACGGTTCGGAAGGCACGGACCACGGCACGGCCGGTCCCGTGTTTTTGATTGGTGATGCCGTGCACGGCGGGTTGCACGGTGCGTCGCCGTCGTTGGACGACTTGGAGGACGGCGACCTGAAGTTTGAGATGGACTTTCGCAACATCTACGCGACAGTCATCGACCGCTGGCTGGACGTCCCCCGGCCCGATAGCTTGTTGGGGATCGAGCCGTTGGACGGTGTACTCAAAGGCTAACGGTTTGCTTCGGGTTCCGGTTATCTTGGCTCCGTTTCTAATAACCACAATTCATTGC
>JAGQPD010000381.1 GCA_020426865.1 Planctomycetales bacterium | reverse complement strand
GGGATCGTTCATCGCGACATCAAGCCGCGAAACATATTGTTTGACAGTCGGGGGAACGCTCGCGTTACGGATTTTGGCCTGGCAAAGCTGCTCTTCGCCCCCATCAACGGCAACACGGACGATAGTTGTTCACCGAACCCCACATGTTCCGGACAGATACTGGGCACTCCCGCCTACATGTCACCCGAGCAGGCGACTGGCAACTCGGCGAGCGTCTCTGTGCAAAGCGATGTATATTCTCTGGGTGCGGTGTTGTATTCGCTCCTCACTGGGCGGCCACCGTTTCAGGCAGCCACATCCTGGGGAACGATCCAACAAGTGATCGGCGCCTACGCTGTGGCACCCCGGCAATTGAACGCACAAATCCCCGTTGACCTGGAAACCGTTGCCCAGAAGTGCCTGGCCAAGAGCGTAACCGAACGGTATCAGACCGCCCAGGACTTGGCAGACGATCTTCAGCGGTTTCTGACGCAACAGCCCATTAAAGCACGGAGAACTTCCCACCTCGTGAGAATCTTCCGATGGTGCCGACGAAATCCAGGCTGGGCGACAGCAGCCATGTCGATCATCATCGCGATGACGTGCCTCTCGGTGGTCACGATAACGTTATCGGCATGGGCGCTGCGTGAAGAGTCGCGGGCAAGGTCCAGCCTGATCAACTCGAAATTGGCGGAGGCCCGAGCCACAACGCTTAGCAGACTCTCCGGCCAACGTTTCCATAGCTTGGCTACGTTACAAGAAATTCCCTCGATTGCCCGCTACGAACGCCTCCTGCCTGACCAACAACGGTCGATGTGCAACACCGCGATTGCGGCGCTGTCACAATCCGATCTCGAACTGCAGCGTACATGGCCCGGTTTTCCTGTCGGCTCGCTCGCCTTCGATGTCGATGATTCCTTCCAACTCTACGCGCGCACCGATCTCCACGGGAATTGCAGTATTCGTCGCCTGCTCGACGACACGGAAATTGACGCCATCGCTTGCCCGGGCAAGAACGGAAAACTTCTCGCCCTGCCAACACTATCTCGCGATGGCACTTATCTCATTATTCACTATCGCGATACCACGGCAGATGGCAGCCCGTCTACTGGCAGTCGGTCGTTTGCCCGAGCGTGGCGCATTGCTGACTCTCACCTAACACCCATCATCGCTATCGCGGACTGCTCGGCAATCGATGTCGCACACGGCCGAAATACCATCGTGTCCGTAGACTCACACGGATCAATCACGCGTTACGATCTCGCGTCTGGGAGGCAAGTTGGTGTCACACTTGCCCCCGACACATTGCTCGGCAATATTATCCTAGCTACTCATCCGGCAAAGCCTGAAGTGGCGATCGCATCACCGACGGAAAATGTGGCTGTGATTCGGAATCTCGACGATGGCCGTGTCCTCCACCGAATGATGGTCCCTAAAGGCTGCCATCACCTGGCGTGGCACCCTTTTGGGAAGACCTTGGCGATGAGTGGAAATGGTGAGCACTGGATCCGGATCATCGATGGACAATCCGGCCAATTGCTGAGCACCATCGTCACGCCAACTGGAGGAGTGCGAATCAGCTATAGCCACGATGGCGAGCACTTGGCGACGGTCGAGTGGGGCCGAGTGGTACGTCTGTGGGACATCGCTTCGCGCCAACAGCAAGTCGCGATATCGCGCGCCAACTCGGTTGGCCCCGTCCGCTTCTCGGCCGACGATTGCCGCATCGCGGTTAGCACCGATGACCACGAAGTTGCCGAAGTGAAGTGTGGGTTGAATTACGTTTGTCGCTCGCTATCGATCGAGGGTCAGCCACCCGATGAACTTTATCTGGGGACGACTATTAGCCATGACAGTCGGCTATTGGCTGCCGCCACCACCCATGGTGTCGCGTTCTGGGACCTCACGTATCCCACATCGCACGCGTTCTTGCCCATACCGAACGCGCTGGCCGTTCTCTTCGAACCACCCACACCGGGGGACGCGAATTCCTCACTGCAAACAGCAAGCCTGCTCATCTCCAGTTCGTCAGGCACCTATCGCTGGCCATGGAGCGTATCCTCGACATTCCCTGGTGAAGTCGAGATCGGCCCGCCGAGAAAAACCATGATCCCTCCCACAACGTGCCTCGTTAATAGTTCCGATGGCCGGACGGTCGCCGCAGGGATCCGTGCTGTTGGTCAGTTTCAACCATCGGCGGGTGTGTGGTTGCTTGATCGAGACGGCGACTCGCAACTTCGGCAAGTCGCCGCCGGTACGGACATCTGGTCGGTGGCTATCAGCCCCAACGGGCGGCATCTGGTGACTTGCGATTACGAGTGGGCAACTGGGCAACTGTGGGACGCCGGCAACGGTTCCCCATTGACCAGGCTTGAGCAATCATCGATCTTTGGCAATTTCAGCGGTGATGGCCACTGGTTCATGATGGGGTACCGACCCGGCCAGCTCATTGACGCCACCTCCTGGCAACCCGTGCGAACGTTCGTTCGAGGTGGCTGGCTCAATCGGGATGGTACCTTCTTTGCGTCTCGTGCGGACGACGACTCACTTTCCCTCATCGATCGCGAAACGGGCCGGGAAATAGTCAGCCTTACCTGTGCTCCACCGCAAGCCACCGATCAAGCGGAGTTCTCCGCCGACGGCCGCTTTCTCGTCAGTCGCAACTGCCAACACGGAATCCGCGTCTGGGACCTACAACGACTGTACGAACAGCTGAGCGAGTTATCCCTCGCTCCTGCCGAACCGTTGGGAACGCCAAACCGGCAACGGATCGCAGCCTCGACGGCACACCCACCCCCACAAAACCTTTCCCACAGCGTCGTAGGGTTTCGACTTCTGACGCGATGATGCCTACCCCGATCTCTGAGGCCTGGCGATTCCGACATGTGGAAACCTTCATCGATAGCTCATCTAGTCGACGTACTCGCACCACGTCGCTCGAATGACATACAGCTGCCGCTCGACCGACCGCAATGAACACCCAAGTATCGATTTGATTTCTGGATTCGTGTATCCCGCCAAACGTAGAATCGCCACTTCTCGAAGTGGGCCATCGAGCCGCTGCAGGAACTCGGAACAAATAATGTCGCACTCTGCTGTTGAGAGCCTGCCGAATGCCGATTCGAATCGACGGTGATTTCCGTTCCCACCAACCATATCCGTTTCCGTGAACACCTTGCCAGAACCACGTCTTTGAGCTGATTCACGAATCATTAACTTGCGCGCAGCTTGCACTGTGATCAAACTGAGTGTCCGCCACAGGTCATCACGACGCAGTCCGGACTCGTAGTCCCCTCGCTCCACACGTCGAAAAAACTTGAAGAAAGCGTCCTGCACAGCATCTTCCGCCCCTTGTGGCAGTTGCCGATTGCTGAGTATACGTCGGGCCAATCCGGCCAACCGGGGAAAATATCTCGACCATACCTCGTGCGCTGCCGTCGCGTCACCCTGCTGCAACTGCTCGAATAAAACGGAGATGGATCCTAACGAATCGCCACTCATAAGTACAAAACGCAGTCTCAATTCCAACAGGTTACCGTCCGCCAACGGAGATGATCATGCTCTTACTCATTCTATCCCATCCGTCAAGCTATCGAACACCGAATTGGCGTGTCGCCGCTTCCGCGTGCCGTTCCTTTCAACGCCGAGCCGATCCACCTTCCGACTCTTCGCTTCACCCTGCTGGTGATGCTGGTGTCGGATGCACAGCGTGCTCATTTCGCCACCGACGCTAACCGTCTTTCACGTCACCTCGCCGTCACCGCGCAATCGGCTTGCGGCACCGCGCGACTACGATCGCCTTTCCTGGCACGGGCGTGACGACCCTACACATCGCAAACTGGGCATCATCTACCGGGACGACAAATGAGAGAGGGATCGCGAGGCACTCTACGATCTGCAGGTCGACATCAGCGAACGAAACAACTTAGTGGCGATCGCTCGACGCACGACGCTCGTCACACAACTCAAACACGATTGGATTGCCAGCAAATCGCGAGTTGACGGCGGCGGAGACAACCGCTGGCACGCACTAACAAACGGGAACAGCGCGCATCGCTATCCGACACGATCGTGGCATGGCTCATCCTGAGTGCAATGGTCTAGCACCTCACGGACTTTGTTCACAAGTACTTGCACGGTAAACGGCTTGAGAAAAACACCGCCAGAAGAAACACCGCCAGACACCCTAAAAAAGACACCGCCGTCGCGAAAAGGCGAGTGCGTTCGCGGTTGTACAGCGTTCGGTCGGTGGTGGTGTCGGATCGTGGTCTTGCTTGGCCGCGTGTCCGAGGTACGAATCATCGAGAGCGAAGTGTAGCGGTTGGAA
>JAGQPD010000380.1 GCA_020426865.1 Planctomycetales bacterium | reverse complement strand
ACCATTGCCGTTATAGTCCCCGGTCAGTGGCTGAGCACTCACCACTTGCGAGATGATTAGATTATCGAAGCTGGCCGACACATCGTCGCCGATGGCACGGGCCTGTCCGGTCAAGACGACTTTGAAGCGATTGGGGAAACTACTGAAGCCGTTAGCACCGACAAGCATCCCGTCGAGGAACATGGACATCCCTACTTCGCCGTCCACGCCGGTCGGCTCGAGCACGATTTTCATTTCGTGGAACCCGGGATCGGTGTCGAGCGCATCGGCCTGCGCCAAGTTGAAGCCGCCGCCGGTTTCGTTTCGGGTCCCCACGCCATTGTCATCGCGGGCATTGAAAGACCAGCCAGTTTCACCAACGTTTTGTGAAAAATGCAGATAGTGTCCGTCGTCACCCACGACCCACAGACTGGAGCGATACGCGGTACCGTTTCCTGTCAGCGAAGTGCGGTCAACCGTAATCACGGTAGGGGCCGAACTGTCGAAGTCGATGACGCTCTCCACCGAATTGCCATACCAATACTGCGCGTCGGTGGGACCGCCTAGAGTCAACTCACCAGGAAAGGTTGTCGTATTCGGCAGGTCGTAGGTAGTCGGTCCGTTGTTTTCCAACCCGCGGTTCGTAATCTGCCATTGGCTGGACAATACCGTGTCATTGAAGTCATCCTGCATGACAACCTGTGGTGGGTCGCCGGGCGACTCGGTTAGCGGTGCGGACGAGGGATCGTAGGCCCCGTTGGCCAGGCCGATAACGGACGACGTCGGCAGCGCCGACGACCAGATGGCAACATCGTCCAGCATCCCACCCCAGTTTTCACCAGCGACGGCGTCGCCACCGAAAAAGAAGGGGATTGCGATCAGCGAACCCGTCGCCGTGCTCGCCCCGCGCAACAGTCCATTTTGATAATAGTACATCTCACTGCCACGTTTCACGACCGCATTGTGCGTCCATCCCGCCGCCTGTGTCAGGTCGGGAGTGTCAATCGTGTTGATGAAGTCGCCTCCCAAACCGTTAACGTCACGGTATTCGAAATTCGTAGGAGTAAACTTGATCCAACCCGTGTCCGGCTGCCGATTCCCCAAAATCACATCGTTCGGCTCGTCCGGCGGGTCAATCTGTGTTTGTTGCGCCCAGAACGACCATGTAAAATCGGTATTCGGGTCGATGTTAGGAAGAATTCCAGCGTCGGCATACGTACCCGCAGTGCCCCCCAGACTTAAGACATTCCCTCTGGTCGCGTCGCTCACAACAAACGCATCGCCAAACAAGATCGCATCGGTACCGCCGGCCACGGCATTGGGCGTCACCAACCCGGCGTCGCTATCCAAGGGCCAATATCCAATCAGCTGGCCCTCGCAGTCGCCGGCGGCCCCAACGACCCACAGCAACCCACTCAACATGAGCCCTACCAATCGACTTGTCGCCTGCCGCATCGTCCTTCTCCCTCAGTTGAATTCAATGCCCTCGAAAAACTTTGGCGCTGCCATACTGCTTTGGCGCTGCCATACTGCTTGCGTTCGCAATTCTCGTGTTGTAGTCAGACACGAGTGGCACGTCAACGACCTGGCGGAGAAATACCCCGCGCGAGTCGGAGTAAAAAGCACTAGAATGGAGCCACACTTGTCTCGATTTACCAAGCAGGAGTCCATCAGAATGCGTGATAGAGCCAGGGTCCATGTCGTATCATTTTTGATGCTCACTGCGATGGCGAGCCACTTGTCAGCTCAACCAGCCGCGATCAACCCAACGGAACGAGAGCACCCCGTGTCGCAACTTCAATACTTGCAAAACGTCCCGATTATTCCGCGAACGATACTCTTTGGGAATCCGGAAAGGGCTCGAGTGCGGCTGAGCCCGGATGGCAAGCAGATAGCCTTCCTGGCGCCACGCGACGGTGTGCTAAATGTCTGGGTGGCGTCCGTCGAGACCCCCGATCGTGCGCGCCCGGTGACCCACGATACTCATCGCGGCATCCGCTCTTTTTTCTGGGCGTACACCAATCGTCACTTACTGTATGCCCAAGACAACGATGGCGATGAAGATTTCCACGTCTACTGTGTGCACCTGGATGATCAAGACAAGACAGTTGACCTGACGCCAATGGAAAAGATCTCGGCACGAGTCTCCGAGGTCAGTGAAAAATATCCGGACGAGATCTTAATCGCCATTAACAACCGGCCACCGCATCAGCTGCACGATATCTATCGTGTGAATATTCTCACCGGCGAGCGGACACTGTTGCAGGAGAACCCGGGCTTTGCTGGTTTCGTTACCGACGACGACTACCACGTCCGGTTTGCCACAACCTACACACCCAATGGCGGACAGCTCTATTTGGAGTCCGATCCGCAAGCAGAACAAGGTTGGAAGGAGTTTTTGTCGGTAGCTCCCGAAGACGTGATGACGACGGGACTAGCTGGCTTCGACAAGACCAACAAGAAAATTTATCTGCTCGACAGCCGCCAGCGAAACACCGGCGCACTGAAGGTCGTCGACTTGGAAACCGGTAAGGAATCGTTGCTGGCGGAAAATGACAAGGCGGACATCTCCGACGCCCTGGTCCATCCCACGGAGAAGACCATCCAAGCGGTCGGGTTCACGTATTCGCGACGCGAGTGGCAGGTGATCGATCCGTCGATCCAGGCGGATTTGGACTACCTGAAAACCGTGGCCGACGGCGAGGTTCAGATTACCAGCCGATCGCTTGACGACACCATTTGGTCAGTCGCATTTTTGATGGACAACGGCCCGCTGCGTTTCTATCTGTATCGTCGCGAGCCACGGAAAGCGACGTTCTTGTTCACGAGCACGCCCGAGTTGGAAGGGCTACCGCTCGTTAAAATGCATTGGCCGGTGATTTCCTCACGCGACGGCAAGTCCCTGGTCTGCTACCTCTCCCTGCCACCCAATTGCGATCCGGATGGGGATGGGATACCGAATCAACCAATACCGATGGTATTGGACGTGCACGGTGGACCGTGGGCCCGCGACAGTTGGGGCTACAACCCCGTCCATCAGTTGTTGTGCAATCGCGGGTATGCCGTCCTGAACGTCAACTACCGGGGCTCAACCGGCTTCGGCAAGGAATTTATCAATGCCGCCAATCGCCAATGGGCTGGCCGCATGCATGAAGACCTGTTGGATGCCGTCCAGTGGGCCGTTTCCCAAAAGATTGCCCGAGAAGACCGGATCGCGATCATGGGGGGGAGCTACGGCGGCTATGCCACACTTGTGGGACTTACGTTTACGCCGAAGGTCTTCGCCTGTGGCGTCGATATCGTAGGGCCGTCGAGCCTCGTGACGTTGCTGCAGAATCCGCCCCCGTATTGGATGCCGTTTATGCCGGTGATGAAGAGTCGAGTGGGGGACCACGAAACGGAAGAGGGGCGCGAATTCTTATTGTCGCGATCGCCCCTGCAATTGGTCGACCGCATCCAACGCCCATTGCTGATTGGACAAGGGGCCCAGGATCCCCGTGTCAAGAAAGCCGAAGCCGACCAGATCGTTTCGGCCATGCAGGAACATGGGATTCCCGTCACGTACATGCTGTATCCCCAGGAAGGCCACGGTTTTACCCGGCCAGAAAACCGCTTCGCGTTTTACGCCGTTACCGAGGCATTCCTCGCCGAACACCTCGGAGGACGCTACGAACAAATCGGCGATGCCTTTGCCGGTGCCGTGTTCGAAGTGCCGGTGGGGAAGGAGCAAGTTCCCGGCCTGGAACAGGCCCTGTCATCGGATGCTAACAAATAAGCGGAAGGACTTGAAAGATTTACAGCGTGGCGTCATAATAACCGACATGATACGTAAGTTGACATTCCACCGACGCTTTTATTGGTTTTACTTTACCCAGCTTGGCTTTGGGGCCGAAGGTGGTAGGTAAACCCGTTAGGATTACAGATACAACCAACCAAGCCCCGAGGCCTGACGATGGGTCTCGGGGCTTTTTCTTTTTCCGGCTACAGGTCGACACAATTCGGGAGAGACAACGAACATGATCGTCGTGATGCAAAAAGGAGCCACCGCGGATCAAATCCAACATATGGTTGGGCGAGTCGAGGCGTTAGGACTGAAGTCGCATGTCATCTATGGAACCGAGCGTACGGTGATTGCGGCCATTGGCGAAAAGCGAGAACAAACGAAAGAGTCGCTCGAGAGTGGTCCGGGGGTGGCGGAGGTTGTGCCGATCCTGGCACCGTACAAAGTCGCCAGTCGCGAGGTCAAGCCGGAACCAACGATTGTGAACACCGGAAGTCTCACACTTGGTGGCGGAAGATTTGGAGTCATCGCCGGCCCTTGTTCGGTGGAAAACGAAGAGCAGATCGTCGATGTGGCACGTGCGGTCAAGGCCGCCGGCGCCACCGGACTGCGTTGTGGTGCCTTCAAACCGCGTACCAGCCCCTACAGTTTCCAAGGCCATAAAGAACTCGGCCTGAAAATGCTGGCCACAGCACGCGATGAAACGGGACTGGCCATTGTCACCGAAGTCATGTCGCCAGAAGACGTCTCGCTGGTTGCAAAGTATGCCGACGTGTTGCAGATTGGTGCGCGAAACATGCAGAATTATCGCCTGCTGGAAGCTGTCGGCAATGCCCCGGCCGCGGTACTGCTCAAGCGTGGTCCTTGTGCGACGATGGATGAGCTGCTGTTGGCCGCCGAGTACATCCTCAATGAAGGAAACGCGCGGGTCATTTTGTGCGAACGAGGCATTCGCACGTTTGAAGCCCACACTCGCTTTACGTTGCCGTTGGCGTCGGTGCCCTACTTGCGGCATCGTACCCATTTGCCGATCGTTGTCGATCCCAGTCATGGCACAGGGCACACCTACCTGGTCCCGGACATGGCCGCCGCTTCGGTCGCGTCCGGAGCGGATGGCTTGATCATCGAAGTCCATCCGACACCGGAGACGGCGATGAGCGATGGTTATCAGTGTTTGAACTATGCCCAGTTCCAGGCCACAATGGACGTGTGCCAACGGGTTGCTGCCGCGGTAGGTAAAATTTGGGCCTAACTGCAAGTAGCACGTTAATGTTCCGTTGAATGCGACGTCGCATTCGTTGTTGATTTCGTACGTTGAATCTTACGGTTCCCGCTTTCGATCATGTCCACGCTCGACCCCAGCTCGTCAACACCGTCGCTCGAATCCAAAAATTGGGCGCCGGACTCATGGCAACAGAAACCGACGTTGCAACAGCCGAATTATGACGACCCTCAGGCACTGGCAATTGCTACTCGTACATTGGCGGAGTTGCCGCCATTGGTCACCAGTTGGGAAGTGGAGAAGCTCAAGTCCCATTTGGCAGAAGTGGCCGAGGGTCAGCGTTTCCTGCTGCAGGGAGGTGATTGCTCAGAAAGTTTCGCCGATTGTCGCAGCGAGTTAATCGCGGGCAAATTAAAGATCCTGCTGCAAATGAGTCTGGTGTTAATCCATGGCTGCAAGAAGCCGGTCATTCGCGTTGGCCGATTTGCCGGCCAGTATGCCAAACCTCGCTCCAATGATATGGAGACTCGCGATGGTTTATCGCTGCCAAGTTATCGCGGCGATATCGTCAATAGCAACGGCTTCACGGAAGCGGACCGACGTCCCAATCCGGAATTGCTCCTGCGAGGATACGAACGCGCAGCAATGACGCTCAATTTCATTCGCAGCCTGATCGACGGTGGCTTTGCCGACCTTCACCATCCCGAGTATTGGGACCTGGCGTTTATGCGTCACTCGGAAAAGCAAGCCGAGTACGAACGACTCGTCGAATCGATAGGCGAGTCG
The DNA here is from genome assembly GCA_020426865.1 of Planctomycetales bacterium. Classification (GTDB taxonomy): domain Bacteria; phylum Planctomycetota; class Planctomycetia; order Pirellulales; family Pirellulaceae; genus JAGQPD01. Next base: position 3,800 of record JAGQPD010000380.1, on the reverse strand, counting down.
ATCCGATTCCTTGAGGTCGTCAGTGGTGGCCATTTGGGAGAGGTGGATCGCGTCGAGTTTTACACGAGCCACGAGGGGTTGCTCCTTCAGTACGAGCAAGCACAAACTCGCCGCGTTCCCCGGCGTACCGGTTGGTACAACCTAACCACACATCTCCCGTGGATCGGCGACCGCACGCGGAATCTAGACGGCGGTCACATCGAATACTTCCGCGGGATCGAAAACCCCGTGGGAGTCAAGGTCGGCCCGAAAATCACGCCGTCGGAATTGGTCCAATTGATCGAAACGCTCAACCCAACCAACTCACCAGGCAAGATCGTGCTCATCCACCGTTTCGGCACCCGTAAGATCGTGGAACACCTGCCAGCATTGATCGAAGCGGTCGAGCGTGGACGACTTTCGGTCGTTTGGTGCTGCGACCCGATGCACGGCAACACGGAGGTTGTCGACGGAGGCTATAAGACTCGGCAATTCCGCAATATTCTTAGCGAATTGGAGCAGGCATTTGACGTCCATCGCCAGTGTGGCAGTTACCTCGGCGGCGTGCACTTCGAGTTGACGGGCGAAGATGTTACCGAATGCACGGGTGGCGCACGTAACCTCAGCCCTGCCGATCTCGGTCGCGCCTATCGCACCCAGGTCGACCCACGGCTGAATTGCGAACAGGCACTGGAAATGGCCATGCTTGTGGCACAACGCATGCGAACAGTGTGAGTCCCTACCGCCTATACCGCAACAAGGACATTGCACCCAGGACCAACATCACCATGCTCGAGGGTTCCGGGATCGGTCGTACGGTATACCCTAAGTCCCGCAGTGACTGAACGGTGGTGTTGCTCAGGAAGGGTTCGCCATAGTCGGGATCGATCGCGCCGGTCATCAATTCCAAGGCCAAGTCTCGGCCGTGTCGATCCGTGATCCCGATCAAGGGCGAGAGGCTAAACGGGTCGGCAGGGTTGCCTTCCTGTGCACTGCTGCGCATCAGTTGGTCCCAGTGTGCGTCATAGGTACCCGCCGAACCGGCTTGCTCAACAGGAATAAACGTGGCCAATGGATCAAACTCGTCACGATACGCGGCCAGTCCATATTGACCGGTATATTTTCCGCTGCCAATGACATAGACATTGTTTGCCACCCAGTTGGTTCCGATTCCCAACACATGGCCCGTCTCATGTGCAACAAGCTCGTCGATGACATTTACCTGATCGGCCCCCCAGGCCGAGAACTCTTCGAGGATATCTCGATTGATAGAAATCGTACCCGAGGTCGAAACGCGAAAGCCACCCTGCAGAGAAACCGAATTCGATCGTGCGGAGGCGAAACCAGACGTTGTCCCCGTGATAGTGACCGGAAGCATTGGAACCGAGATGCCTGGCTGGTACCCAGTAATGACGCCCTCCCACATCGCCTCGGCTTCGGCCACCGCCTGCTCGAGGATGCTCAACTGATTGGACGAAAAGAACGTCGGATTGGTGATCGTATAGTTCAGATCGAATTGCCCGTAAGCGGCACCTGGCGATGCCACACAAGACGCGGCCAAAGCGACGCAGAGAAACCATTTTTGCATTAGCGATACCCGTCGTGGAGTAACTCAAGTAGTCGTATCATTGACCAACGGGCGCGCTAAGATCATGCCGTCGGCGGCCCAATCCTACTAGTCTAATCAGGACCAACACTTTCGGCAAATACATAGCTCCAGCCGACCCGCCAACGGGTATATGTCAGGGTTTGTGGGGTTCGGAAGTTGCCGGAGACCGTCAATAGGAGATTCTCGCGTTTGACGGTAAACACTTGGTGGGCGTGGGGGCTTTGGAGGCCATATTCTTTGGCTATGAAAGGAGTTCGCATGTACGCGATAAGACGACAACCCGAAGAAAAACTCGAAATTCAGTTGCCGGAAACGGCGCATACCGCGGCCGCGATCCAGACGCTCGAATAAGGGAGTCGGGCGCCCCACGCCAGAGGCCAGACGCGCAGAGGCCAGACGCGCTACGAAACTGAGAACAGAGCACAGAGGCCAAGAGGCCAAGAGGCCAGACGCGCTACCCAACTGAGCAAGCTGGGCCAAGAGGCAAGAGGCCAGACGCGCTGGGCTGCTCAAAATTGGTCGGTTTTGGCCAAAATTGCCGTTGGTGATCGGGATTACTTTTGTTCCATTATTGGTTTTGTGCGTGACCGCTGGTATTGGAAAAGGAGTGCTGCGATGTCTGCGGGCCAGAGGCCAAACGCGCTACGGCCAGAGGCCAGACGCGCTACAAAATTGAGCAAGCTGGGTAAACTTGACGACTTGCCAAAAAGCCCAGACGCGCTAGGACGACAGAGGCCAGACGCGCTACCCAACTGAACAAACTAGGTAAACCTGGCCGACAGAGGCCAGACGCGCTACCCAACTGAACAAACTAGGTAAACCTGGCAACCCCAGCGGCCAGAGGCCAGACGCGCTACAAAATTGAGCAAGCTGGGTAAACTTGACGATTTGCCAAAAGGCCCAGACGCGCTAGCAACCCAGATAAGTAGCGAGTCTGGGCCTTTGGGCGAGTAGCGGGGCCATCGGCGAGACCCGGACAGCTCCGCCGTGTCCGACCGGATTGGCTTTCTACCCGTATTGGCCATCGCCAAGCCGGACGATTGCGCTAGGGACACGGCTGGAGCTATGCAGCAGAGGCCAGATGTCAGAGGCCAAACGCGCGGCACAGAGGCCAGACGCGCCACCCAACTGAGCAAGCTGGGTAAACCTGACAATTTATCAACGATAGGCAAAGGCCAGACGCGCTAGGCTGCTCAAACTAAGCAGACAAGTCATCTCGGCATTGTATGCCTGCGGGCACTGGGCGCGGGGGCGGGGGCCTGACGCGACTTGGTATCGATCGGCAGGATGGTTTTCGTCATGCCGCGACGTCCGCAATGGACGCAAACGCGTTCTCCCTAAGCGGCGACGGTACTTTATGGTTCGACGCATCAAACGTGATCTGTTATCGGTCACACAATCTGCCAACAGCATGGCCCACGAAAAACTTCTTGCTTTTCCTTGCGTGTACACTATTCATCACTGCAACATTGTATATATTACCGTGACAGGTGATCACATATCGCAGCAGCAATCGGATTCGCCGATCGCTGCTCGTACTGACGAAAGGAGGCCATCATGGCTGCTGCACCTCGTAGCGATACCGTCAATCCGTTGGAACAAGGTGTCTATCATCTTTATGCCCGTTGCGTCCGCCGTGCCATGTTGTGCGGTGTTGATCCAGTCACCAAGAAAGACTACAGCTACCGACGCAAGTGGATTATTGATTTCATGAAGGTGCTCGCACAGCTGTTCGCGATCGACATCGCCTTTCACGCAGAGCTTGCCAACCACCTCCATAATGTCGTGCGAAACCGACCGGACATTGTGGCCACCTGGTCCGATATCGAAGTGGTGCGACGGTGGTTGACGATTACGCATCTGATTAAAAGCAAGGACGGCACCATCAAGGAAATCTGCGAAAACGAGATCCTTATCCAATCCAAAGATCCCGAGAGGGTCGAAAAATTGCGAATGCGCCTGTCTCATCCTAGTGTCTTCATGGCATCCTTGTGCGAGCACGTCGCTCGTCGCTGTAATCGTGAAGACGGTGTGAAGGGCCACTTTTGGGAGGAACGCCACGGTTGCCGTAACCTGGTCGACGATGCGGCAATCATGGTATGTGGTGTATATGTGGATCTCAATCAGATCCGAGCTGGTGAGGCCCAGACACCGGAGACATCGGAATACACGTCGGCCCACGATCGTATCGAGGCGATGGAAGCTCGAAAGG
>JAGQPD010000379.1 GCA_020426865.1 Planctomycetales bacterium | reverse complement strand
TAGCTATTGCTGGCGTATTGGCTGATGACTTCTTGCAGGTAGGCGGCGGCTTGATCGAGCTTTTTCATCTGAGCTGCGGACTGACCGGCATGCAGTCGCAACAAGACGGCCACGGTATCGGAAGACGGCTTCAATTTTTTGGCGTTTTCGAAGGCGGACAACGCCTGATCGTGCTTTTCCAGTTTGAACAGGCACTCGCCCAGCATGAAGGCTCCGTCTGACGAGAGCGTCTCATTTTGTTTAAATTGAAGTTGTTGTTCAAAAGACGCGATCGCCTTATTGAAATCTTCCATCTTGTAGTAGGTCCAGCCCAATTTGTAGGCGGCCTTTTCGCTCAGGTCCGCGTTGTCGGCTCGGTCCAAAGCGATCTGATACGATTTCAACGCAGCGTCGTACTGCCGAGCGTCGTAAGCCGCTTCGGCGATGTGGTAGTTGGCTTCGGGCGCGAAGTTGCTGTCAGGAAACAATGTTGCCAGTTGCTGGAATTCGGCGATTGCTTCCTCGCGATTCCCCGCCGATTGCAGTGCCCAGCCCAATTCGTATCGGACTTTGTCCGCTTGGCCGTAGTCGCGATGCTCGGCCAGCAGGTTACGGAACGTCTCAATCGCGTCATCGAGTTTCTGTTGTCCAACGAGTGATAATCCCTGTACATAGAGGGCGTCGGCACGATCATTTCCTTTGGGCGAAGTTGCCAGAAACTCGCGAATGTCTTGCGCCGCTGCTTCGTACTGCTTCAGTTGCTGCCGGCACATGCCGCGTGCGAGTAAGGCTCGTTGTGCCAGAGAAGTGGTAGTGTCGGCTTCGATGAGCTGCGAGAGCGTTTTGACGGCGTCCTCCAAAGCACCGCTCCGAAGTTGTGCCCATCCTTTACCGTACCTGGCGTGGGTAGCGAGAGCCGAATCGGGCCATTTGTCCAGGACGATCGAGTAATTTTCGATTGCCAGCGGCAGTTGGCCGTTGGCGTAGGCGTACTCGGCCAATTGATAGTGAGCACGATCGAGGACGGCATCGGGCTTAGCGTTGGCAATCATTGATTTCAATTCTTCAATTGCGGCATCCTTCGTTTGGGCCTGCCCGCGGGCGTTTGCCAGTTCCAGTTGGATTTCCCCGCTTCGCTTCCCGTTGGGACTGGCCGAAAGGGCTGCCTCGAGCGTCTGGACGGCCTGCTCATTTTGTTTTAGCTGTCGCATGCTGCTGCCGATCAAGAATAACGCTTCAGCGCGGTCTTCCGCAGCGGTCAACTTTTCGATCGTGGGCCGCAGCAACTCGATGGCTGACTGATACTGTTTCAACAGAAACAGCGCGAGGCCCCTTCGTAGGACCCAGGTTGTGCCGTGGGCGTGGTCCGAATGTTCTTGAATAAGCTTGTCATACGTATTGGCCGCCGCTTCGGCATCGCCCCCCAACAGCTCGGACTCAGCGCGGACGTAGAGGACGTCGGGTGCGAGCCGGTCGCCGGCAAATCCCTTTTCGAATTGTTCGGTCAGTTTGATCGCCTGATCATATTGTCCCAATTCCATCGCGGCGAAGGCCGCGTTGTAGAGTGCTTGCGGGGCACTCTCGTGGTCTTTGTGATCTTTGACGAATTGAACATAAAGTGGTAGCGACTCGCCTCGTCGATCGGCAATTGCATAGACGGCGTCAGCGCGATCGAGTTGCAATTGTGTGACAAACGGATTGTCGGGCGCAGTCTTCTGGTAGCTGGCCAACGAATCGATTGCCAGTTTCTCGGCCGCGCCGCCCTGCTGCTGCTTGATGAGAATTCGGCAAGTCCAGTGGGCCGCTTCGGGAGCGAAAGGGGTGCTCGCATTGAGCACTTTTTTGAACCACGCCACGGCGTCGTCCCATTGTTCGGCATGGAAAAGGGACCGCCCCGCGGCAATCGTCGCCTCGGGGACGTAGCTGGAATTCGCATGTGTCTCTACAAGTTTGGTGTAGAGTTCGGCGGCCGCCGGATAGTGGCCCAGCATCGATTCGCAGTGGGCGCGGCGAAAGATGGCGTGGTCGGCGGCCGGGAAATCTGGCGACGCAATCACTTCCGCGAACAGCGTGCTGGCCGCCGCAAAGTCTCCCGTGTCCGCCATGACTTCGGCTTTGCGCATTTTGACTTCGGTTGCCATGGCGTGATCGCCGTAATCGTCGAGAAAACGATTGAACAAGACGGTCGCCTTTTTGTGCTCACCTGCCTCTTGGTAGCTGACGGCCAAGGCGTACATGGCATCAGCGTGTATGTCGGAATCGGCGAACTTTTCCACGATTTGTTCATACAACGGCGTGGCTGCGGTCGGTTCATCTTGCATGTAGAGCGATTCCGCTCGATAGAACAAGGCCTGCGGGAGTAACTTGCCTTGTGGGAATGCCTGCTGCTGTCTCGCAAAGGTCTCTGCCGCCGCCTTGAACGACGCTGCGTTCCCTTCAATGCCCTGCGAATATTGGCACCACCCCAGATTCAGATACGCTTCCTCGACGAATTCCTCAGTCCCGCCGTTCTTGACAACCAACTGGAATTCCTGAGCGGCAGGCACCAACTGGTTGGTTTGCATCAAGCAGACACCCAAGTTGTGGTGCGCTTGAAGGGCAATCGGTTCCTTGCCGTGTTTGAGCAAGAACTTCTTCCAGTCATCGACGGCGACAGCGAATTCACCATTGTTTTGCAGATTGGCGATGTCACTGTAGGCGGCCACTGCGGCCGGCGATGACTTGGGACCGGCTCCTTCGGCATCGTCTTTGGGCGCGCCCGTTGTGGGGGTAGTGGGGGCTGGCTGTTGAGCTTCTGCGATGGGGGGCTCCCCCACTATGGCGGCAAGTGCCATCGTGATCAGTGCCGTATGGAACATGGCGAGAGCGGCTCGCATCCGTCGACTCCTTCGTGTTATTTGTCTTCAAACGACCCATGGAATAGGAAAGGCAAGTCCTCATGCTAACGGTTTTCAGGGAAGCTGGTCAATTGATGGTTGGTTTTGTCGGGATTTGGCTTCGTTCTTGACACAAACTGCCCGACAGAATCAAATAGAAGGATTACGGGGCTTGGCGCGGGTCACGGGTGAATGTAGGCCAAACAGTGACGCGGACGGAATGGCGACGCGGACGGAATGGTGACGTGGGCGGGACGATCAACCTGTGCACAAACGGACGTTTCCGCCGACTGGCATTTCACACCGGCCGATTTGTGCAGAGATCGATCTTGTTACATAGACATTGGAGACGCCCCGTGTTGCTAATGCGTGGATGTGATTTTCGCCGTCGTCATCGTTTTAACCATTGTGCGGGTCATTGGCTGGAAACTCATCGCGTTGTCGCGGGAAGGTCGCGAGAGTCTGTTCGCGGCGGCGTGCGTCGTGGCCTGACCTTAGTCGAATTGTTGGTCGCCGTCACACTGACGTTGCTTGTCGTGCTTGCGGTAGTGCAGGCATTTCAGATCCTCGGTGACAGCATGCAGCAGCAGCGGGCGATGCTCGAGTTGTCGGGGCAACTGCGGACGGTTGCGCAGCGATTGCAGGAGGACTTAGATAGTATCACCTGTCCGCTACAGCCGCCGATCGATCCATCTGCCGGGTTGGGGTATTTTGAATACATTGAGGGCCGCCGAGCGGATTTAGATAGCCTCGCTGGGGTGACCGACGGCAATGCCGACGGTGTCGCCGATCCTCAAGGCGGGACAACCAACGTACAGCCGCAATCGTACTACGGCGACTTTGACGATTGTTTGATGTTCACGGTGCGAAGTCGTGGCAAGCCATTCCGCGGCTACTACACCCCAACGCCGGGAGGCGCATCGGTGGTCGTGGAATCCAACGAAGCGGAAATTGTCTGGTGGGTCGGTTGGAAGGATACGCCAGACGCCACGGGAAATGATAACGTGGACATTTGGGATCTCCATGAGAACCTCGTCGTCTATCGCCGCGTTTTGTTGATTCGGCCAGATTTGACAGCTGCGATCTCCGCATATCCGTGCACGAGTCTGACGCTGGTCAACCAGTTCTTTACGGAGAACGATTTGTCGGCGCGTCCGAATTTGGCCGCCGGTCATATGGAGGCGAATTCGCTTTCTGATCTTACCGATCGAAAGAATCGGTATGCCCATTGGCCCATACCGCCCAATAGTGCCACGAATCCTACCAATCCAGGATGGTTGATTTTTTCGGCCAGAAATCCCAAAGCGGGCGTCTACGAGGGTAGTGATATCGTTTTGGGAGATGTGCTCGCGTTTGATGTTCGAGCATTTGATCCGGACGCGCCGTTGGTTCAGTTGACCGCGGATCCTGCGTCGCCGGTGTTAAGGCCGGGCGATATCGGTTTTGCACTACCACCATCGTCCGCTTCTCTGGGGGCCGTATTTCAGACATCGGCCGGCGTCGAGTACCAACTGGTTGGGCGAGGTGCGTTTGTCGACCTGGGTTACTCGTGGAACTATCCGCGACCGAATTTTAACAGTGTCGGCGTAGCGGCGCTCAAACCAATCAGCGCCAACGCGGTTCCTTTGTATGCGTTCAATTCTGCGGCCGGGAATCCTGCATCGCGTTTTGCGACTCGCCCGCATTACAAAAGTCGTTTACACAAATTGTTGGCGTCGCCATCGGGAGATTACGCGGACACCTACGACACATGGTCGACTGGCTATGAGCGCGACGGGATCAATCAGGATCCCGATCCGATTCCTGTGACATATCCACAACCCACGGGAGTTGGCGACTTGGTCATTGACGAGGGAACCAACGGGCTCGACGATGATGGTGCTGGAGGTGTTGACGACATCAACGAACAAGAGACATCTCCCCCCTACCCTTACCCGTTGCGTGGCATCGAGGTGACCGTGCGGATGTTGGAATTCGGCACGCGGCAAGTGCGTCAGGTAAGTGTAGTGGGCGATTTTGTACCGGAATAGCTTGTCGCGAATAGGGCCGGAGCACGTAACATCGTGGGACATCGCATCCGATTGCGAACGCCGTGGCACTGTCAGCCATTGTGCCGCACGTTGATGGGGGATGACGGCCAGTCCAACGAGAGAAACGCGAACGATCTTCCTGCCGCGAGTGAGCGGGCCGAAGTGCCTGGCGATTGGAGTCGTACGCTTGGTGAAAACTTTCGCGGCCGTGTCAAATACACGCGGCGTTTTCAATTGCCCACAGGCCTCAAGCCAAACACGACCATTGGGTTGGTGTTTGAGGAAATTGACGGACGCGCCGAAGTTATTCTTAATGGCCAACCGATCGCCGACGCCAGCTTTGGGGCCGGCGCAACGCGGATTGACGTTACTTCGCTTTTGCTGCCACGCAACGAGTTGATTTGTATTGTCGATTTGCCAGAGGGCAATATTACGCGACCGGTGGGCCGCGAGTCGATGGCGTGCGGTGGGCTTACCGGTGAGGTCTACCTGGAGATCGCGGAAGACTCCGAATCATGATTGACCGATGAGTTGGGCCGGCACGTATTAAAACGCCCAACCGCCGGGCGATACGTTGCGTGGTTGTATCGCCGGCGGTTGGAGTCGGGCAGAAGG